>JAAXHB010000004.1 GCA_012271125.1 Actinomycetota bacterium
GTTTTTGATGACGTTGACGGCACGGCCGCCAACGTTTTTGATGACGTTGACGGCACGGCCGCCAACGTTGTTGACGTAATCAGCGACGCCTTGAGCGGGCTTGGTCTCACCGTTGAAGATGTCACCGCCACCGGTGCTATCCCTGACGGGATAGTGCTAGGACGGGTCATGGGGTTGAGAGAGCATCCAGACGCAAGCCGCATTCAGCTAGTTGACGTTGATGACGGCTCCGGCACGCAACTGCAGGTCTGTTGCGGGGCGTTCAACATGAGCGAAGGCGACCTGATTCCGTTGGCAAGGGTTGGAACGGTCATGCCGTCGGGCATGGAGATTGCCGAACGAAAGATGCGTGGCCAGGACTCTCAGGGTATGTGCTGCTCCGCTGATGAAATAGGGATGGGGGAGGACGCTGACGGGATTCTGATACTTAATGACCGAGTTCATGCCGATGCCAAGCCCGGTGACGGACTCTCTGAGGCGCTGGGCATCACCGCAGACGTTTTGTGGGACTTGGAGGTCAACGCGAATCGCCCCGACGCCATGTGCGTGATGGGTGTCGCTCGTGACTTAGCCGCCAAGCTTCAGCTGCGCTTTGAGCCACCTAGCTGGCCTGTCGAAGAGTCCAGCGAAAACGCTACCGATGCCGTGTCGGTTGACATTGTTGATCCGACCTTGTGCGGACGTTTCAGCGTGCGGGTGCTGCGCAACATTGCGGTAGGTGATTCTCCGCGTTGGTTGGCGGATCGTCTCAATGCGCTGGGGATGCGTCCGATCAACAACATTGTCGACATTTCCAACTATGTGATGCTTGAGCTTGGGCAACCTAGTCATGCCTTTGATCTGGCGAAGGTTCCCGACGGGCATTTGCGTGTCCGTCGAGCTTCTGCCGGTGAAAGCCTCATCACTCTTGATGGCGCAACTCGTGAGTTGGTCGATGGCGACGGTGTCATCTGTAATAAGTCTGATGAGGTGATTGGTATCGCTGGTGTTATGGGTGGGCAATCAACTGAGATCAGTGAGACCACGACCGATGTGGTGCTGGAGATGGCATGGTGGGATCCGCCGTCGATTTCCCGCACTGTTAAGCGGTTGAACCTGTCGAGCGAGGCGGCGGTTCGTTTTCGGCGTGGCACCGACTGGGGCGACAATATCGACCGCTGCTTTGAACGTTTCGCGCAGCTGGTTGCGAAATCTCAGATGGATGCGCCAGCGATGGCTGCAGGCACCGTCACCGATTGGGGTGACCTGCCGGATCGCACGCCCTTGAAGGTGCGCACCGCCAAGGTCAACGGGTTGCTTGGCACGGACTTAAGTGCTGATGAGATAGCAACGCTTTTGCGCTCTATTGGTTTTGAAGTGGTCCTACAGGATGATGCAGTTGATAATGGTGACGACGTCACGAACACCGTCACTTTGGACGTCACGATTCCGACTTGGCGTTGGGACACTGCCACTGAAACCGATGTTTCTGAAGAAGTCGCACGTCTTTACGGGTATGAGAAGATCAGCCCGACCTTGCCGATAGGCACCTCATCAGGCGGACTGAGCGAGTATCAGCGTGCTCGACGCCTGGCGCGAGATGTGCTTGTTGGGGCTGGTTGTGACGAGATTCAGCCGATGCCGTTCTTGGCACCTGGGGCGTTGTTGGATGCGGGCTTGTCTGAGTACGCCATTGAGTTGTCGAACCCGCTTGATAACAATGAGTCGCTGCTGCGCACGTCGTTGTTGCCGACAATGTTGAGGGCTGTTGCCTATAACCAGCGTCGTTCCAATCCTGATGTTCGCTTCTTTGAGATTGGTCACGTGTACTTGCCGAAGGGGGACGCAAAGTCATCGGGGGAGGGGCTGTCCGGGATTGCCACGAGTGGTCATGGATCAACCTTGTCCGTGGCGGCACCCCATAGGACAATGCCCATCAGCGCCGGGCGTGGTAATGACTTGTTGCCTGATGAGCGAGAACAGCTGGGCGTGATGTTGTCAGGTTGTGATGCCAGCGATGTGGTGGCGGTGCTGAAGTTGCTTGAGCAGGCGCTTGCTTTGCCCGCACTGACGCTGCGTTCAGGCGCTCAGGTGGGGTGTCACCCAACTCGTTCGGCAGAGATTGAAATTGCCGGCAAGACCCAAGGGGTAATCGGCGAAGTTCACCCCGACGCCCTGGAGCGCTACGGCATTTCAGGAAGCGTTGCTTGGCTGGAGCTTGATCTGGGTGCCGTGTTGAATGGTCCGCACGGCAAGCGCAAGTACAAGCCCGTCAGCAAATATCCGCACAGCAGCATCGACTTGGCGTTTGCGGTAGGCGACGACGTCCCCGCAGCCACCGTGGAGAAAGCGTTACGTAGCGCCGGAGGTTCGCTGCTCGTGTCGTTGTCGTTGTTTGATGTATTCCGAGGAGACGAAATCGGAGATAGTGCTCGCAGCCTCGCCTATCGCTTGACGTTCCAAGCCCCAGATCGCACGCTCACCGACGCCGAAGTTGCCGAAATCAGAGAACGCTGTATCCAAGAAGTAACCCAACGCACAGGTGCCCAACTTCGCTAGGCCAAGACTTGACGAACTGGTAGTGAGTTGGGCTGGCGGGCTTGAATGCGCGCAACAGCGTTTAGCGTGAGCACATTCAAGGCCGATAAAAGCCAACTCCCGAAGTCAGTTAGAGAGGAGGGTGGAGGCGGCTTCGCGGGCGAGGTCGTCGAGCGGGCCAGGGAAAATGCCGACGACGATAGTGACGACAACACATGCGGCAATAACAACAGCTGGGCCCTTGGGCAACTTTGAAGACGAGTCAGGCTCGCCAGAGTCGTCGTCGGAGGAGTCGTCGCCCGTGTCGTCGTCACTGAAGTACATAGCGACAACGGCTCGCAGGTAGGCGAAGGCACCGATCACCGCACTCACCATCGCCACAACCGCCAACCACCATGACCGACTACCGGCAGCAGCGGCAATTGCTGAGAACTTCGCCACGAAGCCGGAGGTGAACGGCACGCCGGCTTGGGCGAGCATTAGCACGGCGAAAGCAGCGGCGAGCAGAGGTTGGCGAGATGAGAGTCCCTTGATGGAATCAACGGTGGACGAACCGGCGAGGATGCCAAGGACGGTGAAGCTGCCGACAACCATCACTGCGTAGGCGACCAGATAGAACAACACAGCGGCTACGCCGTCTTCCGATGCTGCCTGCACGCCGACAAGGATGAATCCGGCGTGAGACACCGACGAGTATGCAAGCAGTCGTTTGAGGTCGCCTTGGACTATTGACAAGATCGCGCCGAGCACCAGCGTTGCTGATGCCAGGGCGAACACGACGATGCGCCAGTCGTCGATCTGTACCCGCAGGCCGACCATGAGCACCCGCACCAGACCAGCAAAAGCGGCGGCCTTGACTGCTGATGCCATGAACGACGTCACCGGCGTCGGAGCGCCCTGGTACACGTCGGGAACCCAGGCATGGAACGGCACTGCCGCTACCTTGAAGCCCAAACCAACCAAGACCATGGCGATACCCAGCATCAGCATCACATCGCTGAGCAACAAGTTTGACCGCAGATAAGCGTCCATCGAAGTGAGGCTTGTTGTGCCGGTGGCACCGTAGAGCAACGCAATGCCGTACAACAAGAACGCTGATGAGAACGCTCCGAGCACGAAGTATTTGATGCCTGATTCAAGCGAAGTCATTCGCCGGTTGATCGCGGCGAGCACATACAACGCAATTGACATGGTCTCAAGGCCTAGGAACAGCACTAGCAAGTCGTTGGCACCTGCCATTACGACCGCTCCTGAAACGGCGAGCAGCATCAGCACATAAAGCTCGGTGCTAGCAGTTTTTTGATTTTTTTGACACCAGCTGGGCGACACCAGCGACACTGCTGCCAACACTGCGAAGATCACGCCTGAGACCAAAAGCGAGAACCGGTCGGAGATGAGATGGTCACCAAATGCTGCGATGGCATGGGGAGCTATGACTATGTCACTGAACCCATCTGGATCGACAAAGTCATCGAGACGGTTCCATTGAGAGACAACGGCGACAAACCCGACAAGCGCGGTGATGAGAACCCAGACCGAGTCGAACATTGTCCAAAACCCACGACGACGGATGGTGCTTTTGGCACCGGCGAGGGAGCGCACTAGGACGAGCACGATTGCGCTTGCGGCGGGGATGATGGCAGGCAACAGTCCTGCCCAGTCAACGTTGGGGGTAACCACCGGAGCGACTTCTTGGAACAGACGCATTGAACTAATAGGCATGGGAACTAGTGGTTGTGGTCGGCGTGAGGGCCGCCGGCATCAGTGCCGGCGCTCGTGGCGTCGGCACCATTATCTAAAGAATCAGAGTTGAAGCCGGCGTAGCCGGCGTTGTCATCGGCACCGTCATAAACATCTAAGTCAACGGCAGGCAACTTGACCGGCACTGGCTCGTCGAAAGCGTCAACGGCTTCGTCGATACGGACGATCAGAGCATCCACTGCTGGTTCGATCCGGTCAATCACCGGCTTGGGATACACGCCCATGAACACAATCGCCGCAATGAAGGGCACCATTAGCAGACCTTCGCTTAGGCGCATGTCGCTCATTGTGGCGTTGTCGCCGGTGGCGGGACCGTGAAAGACACGCTGATATGCCCACAGCAGATATACCGCTGCCAAGATCACGCCCGCTGCTGCCACTACCGCCCACCAGCGATGCGCAACGAACGCTCCGATCAGCACCAGGAACTCGCCGATGAAACCGTTCAGGCCGGGCAGCCCGACTGAGGACAGCATCACGACCATGAACACCGCTGCGAGAAGAGGTGCTGGTTTCGCCAGCCCGCCGAGTTCGGCGATTTGACGGGTGTGGCGGCGTTCGTAGATCATGCCGACTAGCAAGAACAGTGCTCCGGTGGACACGCCATGGTTGACCATTTGCAGCACTGAGCCGGTCAGGCCTTCGGTATTGAGGGCGAAGATACCGATAACGATGAAGCCCATGTGCGCCACCGATGAGTACGCCACGAGCCGTTTGATGTCTCGCTGCATCGCTGCGGCGATTGCGCCGTAGAGGACACCGATCACGCCGAGGGTCATCATCAGCGGCGTGAAGTACACCGCGGCTTCGGGGAATAGGTACAGCCCGAAGCGCAGGAATCCGTAGGTGCCGAGCTTGAGCATGACCGCGGCGAGGATGACCGAGCCGGCGGTGGGGGCGTTGGTGTGAGCGTCGGGTAGCCAAGTGTGCACGCCCACCACGGGGACTTTCACGGCGAAGGCACCGGCGAATGCCAAGAACAGCCAGCGGGCGGTGACGATGGGCAGGGTGTGTGATTCGGCGAGGGCGACTAGGTCGAAGGTGACGGCGTTGCCGGACTGCGCAGCGGTCAAAAACACCAGCGAGACGATGCCGACGAGCATTAGCGCTGAGCCGAACATGGTGAACAAGAAGAACTTGGTAGCGGCGTAGGCACGTGCGCCGTGTCCCCAGCCGCCGATCAGGAAATACATCGGCACCAAGACGATCTCGAAGCACACGAAGAACACGAGCAAATCGAGAGCTACGAAAGCGCCGAGGCAGCCGGCCTGCAACAGCAGCATCCAGGCGTAATACGACCGCGGCGAGGACGGCGTGGCGATTCCGGCGAGTGCTAACGGGAAAATGAGCGCGGTTAACAGGACTAGAAACAACGACAAGCCGTCGACGCCTAGATGCCAGGAGACACCGAGGCCGGCGATCCATTCGGAGCGTTCAACGAAATGGAACTCCGCGGCGGCGTTACCGGTGGGGAAATCGATCAGCATCCAGATTGCGACGACGGCTGGGATCGCCGAGATGGCTGTGGCGGCGTGTTTGATGACGTCGGCACGTGCGGTCGGCAACGACATCAGCGCCAGCGCACCTAGTGCCGGAGCGACAACGAGGACAGTTAGCCAGCTCATGCTGTTGCCCTCAAGACAAACCAGATGAGCAGAACCAAGGCTCCCAGCGCCACCAGCGCCGCGTAGAAGCGCACGAATCCGGTCTGTATTACTCGTAGACGTTGGCCGACGAAACGCACGACCTTGCCAGCACCGACGACGGCACCGTCGACCACATGATGGTCAAACGCCGCCACATAGTCAAAGGCTTTGCGTCCGGGCCCGCCGACGAACTCGGTTACGAAGTCATCGACATACCAGCCGTTTGCCAGCACCCCGATTTCGCCTCGCAATTTCTCGGACTTTGACCGCAGGTAGACCCAAGCAGCCGTGCCGATACCAATAGTCGCTCCAGCGATAGCCAAACCTGCGAGCAACCATTTCGTACCGGCTGAGCTGACCAGATGTGCTTCGTTGCCAAATAATGACGGCTCCAGCCAGCGCCCTAGATAATGCAGCCCCTTGGTGAACGGCAAGTTCAAAGCGCCGGCAAAAATCGCCGCACCTGCGAGCACAACCAACGGAGCGATCATCAACGCAGGCGACTCATGTGCCGGTGACTCATGTACCGGTGACTCATGTAATTGTCCGTCACCATGGTCTCCGGCGCCATGGTCTGAGGAATGCGATGAGTTGATCTCATAGCGAGCGGTGCCGTAGAAGGTCATGAACACCTGCCGGCTCATGTAGTACGCAGTCAAAATCGCGGTGACGAGACCCAGACCCCAAAGCAAGCGGCTCGAATCCCAGGCATACACCAAAATCTCGTCTTTGGACCAGAATCCGGAAAACGGCGGCACGCCGGCAATCGCCAACCAGCCGACGATGAAGGTGCCGGAGGTGACCGGCATCAGCGCCCGCAAGCCGCCGTAGCGGCGCATGTCCTGATCGCCGCCAAGGGCATGAATGACCGAACCTGACCCCAAGAACAGCAATGCCTTGAAGAACGCATGGGTGACCATGTGAAATATCGCTGCCACATAAGCGCCGGTGCCAACAGCGAGCATCATGTAACCGAGCTGGCTAATTGTCGAATATGCCAGCGCTTTTTTGATGTCGTTTTGTGCTACAGCAATGGTGGCGGCAAACAGCGCAGTAAGAACGCCAACCCAGGCGATCACCTGCGGTGCCAGCGGATCGGCCATGGCGATGACTGGATTGACCCGCACCAGCAGGTATACGCCGGCGGTGACCATCGTTGCGGCGTGGATGAGCGCAGAAACCGGCGTTGGGCCGGCCATGGCGTCGGGCAGCCAGATGTAAAGCGGTAGCTGAGCGGATTTGCCCGCGGCTCCGAGGAACAACAGCAGCGTGATCGCCGTAGCCGTTGTCGTGCTTAGCGATGATGCGTGGCCGAACAGGTCGAGGTAGCGGATCGAGCCGATGGCGCTAAAGGCGACGAACATTGCCAGCATGAAGCCCCAGTCGCCGACCCGGTTCGTGATGAAGGCTTTTTTGCCGGCGGTTGCGTTGGCCTCGTCGCTGAACCAGAACGAGATCAGCAGATACGAACACACGCCTACGCCTTCCCAGCCGAGGAAGGTCATCAGCAGGTTGTCGCCGAGCACTAACACGAGCATCGAAAATGCGAACAAGTTGAGGTAGATGAAGAATCGGGAGAAGTCACTGTCGCCGTGCATGTAGCCGATGGCGTAAATGTGGATGAGCGAACCGACTCCGGTGATGAACAGTGCCATGGTCACCGACAGCGGGTCAACGAGCAGGGCTGCGTCCACGGAGAAGTCGCCGACTGGAACCCATGAGAACAAGGTGACGACTTCTCGCCGGTCGGCGACGTCACCGTATAGGAAGTTGAGGAAGGTGACCGACGCCATCAAAAACGACATGCCCAGGGCACCGGTGGCGACCCAGCCGGCTAGGGGTTCACCAATGCGCCGTCCGAAGGCGGCAAGGGTGATGAACCCGGCGAGCGGGAAGGCGCAGATTAGGACCGCGGTCATTGGCTATCCGCGCAGCAGCGAGACGTCATCGGCGGTTGCGCCGGCGCGTCGTCGGTTCAAAGCGACGACTAGGGCTAGGCCGATGACGACTTCGGTGGCGGCGACGACTAGCACGAAAAACACTGCGACTTGTCCGCCGACGTCGCCGAGTTCGACGCCTAGGGCTACGAATGAGATGTTGACGGCGTTGAGCATCAGCTCTACGCACATGAACATGACCAGCGGGTTGCGGCGCACCAGCAAGCCGGCGGCACCAATGGTGAAGACGGCTGCGGACAGGATCAGGTACCAGCCGGTTGAGACTTCGGTCCACTCCATCAGTCGGCCCCAGCCGGTTCAGTCGCAGGTTCGGCGGTCGGATCGGCAGAAGTCGCAGGCTCATCGGCTGAGCTGGGCTTGCGGGTCAACACAACCGCTCCGACTACCGCAATCGTCAACAGTGCCGCGGTGATCTCCACCGCGAAGGCGTACTCGCTAAACAGGACCCGTCCGAGGCGTTCGATGTCGGTGAAATCTGAGCCGAGCCAACGTTCGCCGCCGACTTCAATATCTGACTGGGCTTCGCCACTTCGCCGTGCCCCGGACACAGCCCCGGCGCTAGCGATCACAGCAGCGATAACCGTGGCACCGATACCGGCGCACACGACTATTGCCAGAGGGCGCTGTCCGGCAATCGGTTCGATCTTGAATTGCTCGGCCTTGTCAACGCCCAACAGCATGATCACAAACAAGAACAAGATGACCACAGCACCCGCGTAGACGATCAGCTGAACCGCTGCCAAGAAATGCGCATCCTGCAACAAGAACAGCAGTGCCACACCCACAAGGGTCTGCACCAAAAACAATGCCGCGTGGACAGGGTTGCGGCTCAGCACCACGCCAAGCGCGCCCACCAAAATCACGACCGCCGAAACGGCAAATACAGCAAGCGTCACGGCGTCACCGTCACCACAGGCGTCATCGTCGTCGTCATCGTCGTCGTCACCGACACAACTAGTTCCACGTATCGGCCTCGGCTTGAGAATCCTCGCTGTCACGCACCCCATAACCCAGCTCGCCAGCCCACGCCACCTCGCCCACATAGCGCCCGTCACCGGAAGGCGAAGTCGCCCGCATCCAACCCGACGTCAGCGCGTCGTCACCGTCACGCCAATCCTCCCAAGACTGCTGGCGAGGCCGACCATCGTTGTCAACCACCAGCTCGTCCTTGGTGTAGACCGCATCAGAACGATTCGTAAAGGAAAACTCGAACAACTTCGACTCAGTAATCGCCTCAGTCGGGCACGCCTCCACGCACAAATCGCAATGAATGCAGCGCAAATAGTTGATCTCATACACATACCCGAAACGCTCCCCCGGCGAGACCGGATAATCCGGGTCGTTGTCGGCACCCCGCACATAAATGCACTTGGCAGGGCACACGCCGGCGCAAAGCTCACAACCGATGCACTTCTCCATCCCGTCGGGGTAACGGTTCAGCACATGACGCCCATGAAGACGCTCAGGCTTGGCACGCTTGGTGTCACGCTTGTCGTTGGGATTGAAACCGCCCCGATAATCAGTGGTGACCTTCGGCAAAAACAGCTGCCGCATCGTCACCGCAAAACCACGTAAATATCCCATGTCAGCTCCCGTTTTCTGTGACGACGTCTACAGCGACGGTTTTATTTACGACAACATCATCATCTGCTTCATTAACAACAACATCTGCAGCGAAAGCATCGTCGGGGTTGTGACCGGTGACGACATCTGCACCAGCGGCGACAGCAGCAAAGCGAGCATTGCGCAACGCCCGCAACAACAACAACGACGCCACCAGGATCGCTCCCAACGTCACCAGCGTCACAACACCCAGATTCCAACCACGATCTCGTCCCTCATCAAGCGCCACCAAATACAGGAACCATCCCAACGCCAACGGAATCAGCAACTTCCAACCCAAATCCATCAACTGGTCATAACGGAAACGAGGCAGCGTCGCCCGCATCCACACAAAACAGAACAAGAACACGAACAGCTTCACAAAGAACCACACAAAACCCCAAGCCCAGGCAATGCCCCAACCAAACAAGCTGTCGGCCAGCACCGGACCCGCCGGCCCGCCGAAGAACAGCGTCACAATGATTGCCGACATCGTGATTGTGTTCATGAACTCCGCCAAAAAGAACAAGGCGAAGCGAATCGAGGAGTACTCGGTGTGGAATCCGCCCACGAGTTCCTGTTCGGCTTCGACCAAATCAAACGGCGGACGGTTCAGCTCAGCAGTGCCGGCGATAGCAAAGATCACGAACGGCACCAGTCCGCTGACCAGCACATTCCAGCGCGGGATGATGTCCAAATACCCTTCGCCGGCTTGTGCCAGCACCATGTCGTGGGTTGACAAGCTGCCAGTGATCAACACCACCGACGCCACCGCCAACCCCAGCGCCGCCTCATATGAGACCATCTGCGCCGAGGCTCGCACCGACCCGAGCAGCGGATATTTCGACCCCGATGCCCAGCCCGCCAGCATCACCCCGTAAACCGCTACCGAGCTCATCGCCAAAAACAACAAGATGCCCACCGGCGGATCGGCGACCTGCAGATACGTGGTGTGGCCGAACCATGTGACGGTGCCGTCGCCGCTGGCAAAGTTGCCTCCCAGAGGCACCACAGCGAAGATCAAAAACGCCGGAATCAGCGACAAATACGGCGCAAGTTTGAACACGAACCGATCCGACGACGCCGGCACGAGGTCTTCCTTGAAGAACAACTTGATGCCATCAGCGAGGGTTTGCAAAATGCCGAACGGCCCGGCAATGGTAGGGCCGATGCGCTGATGCATGCCGCTGATGAGCTTGCGCTCGAACCAGATCATCAACATGACCGCAACCATCAAAAAGGCGAACGCCACCAGCACCTTGACAAGCACGAGCACGACCTGGGTGACGGCGATGTCACCGATCAGCATCGGATCAGCCTGCGCTAGTAGTGCTGATGGCTTCGACGCCACGAGCGCCGAAGCTGCTGACGACGACAACGACAACATCACAGCTACACCGACGGGGTAACTGTCACAGCGGTGACAGACTCATCTGCGCTTATTAAGGCATTGGCGGGTGCCCCCGGAGCTGCCCAATCCAAAGCAACCGCGTCAATAGGCACACCGGCATCGGCTCGCAAGACGGCCTTGATACTTGAGCTAGCCGTTGATGACGTCGCGGCAACCTCAACAACGATGTTCACCGGCAGCTGCAACCTGTTCAAGGTGTCTGGACTCATCCGCGCAATCGCTTCACGAGCCAAGCTGCGACTTGTTGGACAGTTCCGCAGCATCACACCATCGTCATACATGCGCCGTGTCGCGATCAGCAGCAAGCTGCTGTTGTTGATGGGCACCGACTTGAGGTCGGTGCCTGTGCCTGGCGATGACTGCGCTTCGCTTGTCACCGCCTCGCTATCCAACCCCGCGGCGCGAGCAGGCAACACCCCGTTGTTGATGGGCACCGACTTGAGGTCGGTGCCTGTGCCTGGCGATGACTGCGCTTCGCTTGTCACCGCCTCGTTATCCAACCCCGCGGCGCGAACTAGCAAAGCTCCCTCAGTTGAATCCAGTTCATTGCCGGCTAGTGGCGCGTACAGCGGTGATACTTCTGTCATCTCGGCGCGGACTTCCTCCAGAGAGGCAAAGCCGCTGCTGGCGATGATTCGTTCCATTAGCTCAGCAGCGATCATCCAATCGGCACGAGCTATACCCGGCGGTGTGACCTTTTGGCTCAGGGTGCTGAGACGACCTTCCAGGTTGGTGAAACTTCCCTCTGATTCGGTAGGCCCAGATGCTGCTAACACTGTGTGGGCGCCTAGCTGGGCTGAGTCGTTGATGAACATGTCAACAGAAACCACGTTTGGAATAGTGCGCAAAGCACTTTCGGCAAGACTGCGATCAGCGAAATCATTTAACGGGTCAGCTCCGAGCAGAATCAGGACGTCCAACTCGCCTGCCGCCCCCGACCCAAGAATCTGTTTGCAGCCGTTGCTAATGGGCATTGGCTTGGCACCGATGCCTGTGCCGGGCACTAAGCCGGCGTTGAGGGCACCGTGAATGTTGCCGCGACGCAGACCAGACATAAAGCGAACATTCGCCAGCTTTGATAGCTCCAGAGCAGCTTGTTCAACTACCTCGGCGGGCTCAGCCAAAGAAGCTCGCCCTACGACAACTGTGACCGGACTAGAACCATCAGAGTTGACACCAGACAGCAAGTTCGCGGCCTCACGCACGGCATCGACTAGTTCCGTGTCAAGGTCTTCCAGCTTCGCCTCAGAATCTCCTACCAACTCGACCAATGCCTTAGCAACCGCAGCTACTTCGCCCGGGCGTGGATGAAGCGACACCGCTGCCAACTCGCTCAAACCGCCGCCACATGGCGTCAACTCAATCAAAGAGACCCCGTCTTGGAGCACTGCGTGACGCAACCGCAAGTACAACGAACCCAGTTCTTCCTTCGGGTCGGGTGCCATCCAAATGACCGTTCCACCCGGTTCACATAGATCGTTGATGCTTGCCGTTGTCGAAAAGATCAGCTCGGCTGCCAAACCGTCGCCGATATGAGCGTCCACATTGTCGGTGCCAACAACAGTTTTGGCCAGCTTTGCCCAGCAGTACTGCGCCTCATTAGACAAGCGGGCTCCACCAATCACACCGATCCGCTCCGGTGCTGTCGTCGTCAGCAGCTCAACAACCTGACCCATAGCGGCGTTCCAGGAAACCTCGCTAAACCCATCAGCTGTTAGTGCTCCAGAACCCGTTGTCGCCGCACTCGATGGCGTCGTAGCTCCACGCTGGATGGGTGTGCGCAGCCGCTGTTGAGAGTTCAGCGCCTCAAAGCCGAAACGTTCCTTGTCGCTGAGCCAACCCCAGTTCACCGAGTCAGCGTCGACTCCTAAAAGGCGCACCACACGATTGCGGCTTGCCTGCACACTTACCCGTGAGCCGACCGAATCCACCCACGCCGTCGAGGGTGTCTCGGTCAAGTCCCAGGGCCGAGCCTTGAACCGATACGGCACCGCAGTGAGCGCACCCACCGGGCAAATCTGAACCGTGTTGCCCGAAAAATACGAAGCAAAGGGCTCATCGGCGAAAGTGTTGACCTCAGTGTGATTGCCACGCCCCATGAAGTGGATCAACTTGTCGCCCGCCACTTCGTCGGCGAAGCGGGTGCAGCGGTCGCACAAGATGCAACGCTCACGGTCGAGATACACGGTTTCGCTGATCGCAATCGGCTTCTCGAAATGGCGCTTCTCCTCGACCATGCGACTCTCGCCGGGGCCATATGCCATCGTTTGATCCTGCAGCGGGCATTCGCCACCCTTGTCACACACCGGACAATCGAGGGGATGGTTGATCAACAAGAACTCAAGCACCCCGTCTTGAGCCTTTTTGACCTTGTCGGAATCGGTCGATACCGCCATGTCCGGGCTTACGTTGAGCATGCACGACGGCTGCAGTGCCGACCCCCGACCAGTGTCGACCTCAACAATGCACATGCGGCACATGCCGACAGAGCTCATTCGCTTGTGGTAGCAAAAGCGTGGGATGTAGACGCCGTTGCGTTCGCAGGCGTCGATCAGCAGCTCGCCGTCTTCGGCCTGGACGCCGACCCCGTCAACGGTTATGTCAATCATGTTGCGCCCGCCCCGACTGCGTCTGCCCCAACAGGTGCCATGTCAGATGAAATCGGATCGGCAAGGCTTGTGTCGGCAGGGTTCATATCTGCCGGACTCGTCGCGCTAACTGGTATTGAGTGCCGGCGCGTGATTCGTGCCTCATATTCGTGACGGAACCTGCGAATGGTCGACACCACTGGTGCTACCGCGGATGGGCCGAGCGGACAAATCGTCGTCTGCTGCGGCGGAAACGGCACCGCTTCGAGCTCGCCGTGGGCTGCCACCGGATATGGCCCAGGCGAAATGTTGTCGCCAATGTCCAACAGCAACTCAATGTCAGAAGGCCGACCCTGACCGTTCAAAATCCGAGCCAAGATTCGCTCGAGCCAAGTCGTGCCCTCACGACACGGGGTGCACTTGCCGCAAGACTCTCGTGAGAAGAACTGCACCACCCGATGAGCCGCTACCACAGCGTCGGTGGTGTTGTCCATCACCACAATCGCGCCCGAGCCAAGCATCGAACCAGCCGCTCCCACGGGCTGCGCCTCGAGGGGCAAGTCAAGGTGCTCTTCGAAAAACCAGGGCGCTGAGCCGCCTCCGGGGATAAACATTTTCAGCTCGTTGCCGTCACGGATTCCTTGGCAGAAATTGTCGCCATATATAAGGTCACGAAAAGTTGTGATTCCATGCTCGGTTTCATACACGCCGGGGCGTGCCACATGACCCGACACGGCAAACATGCGAGTGCCCGGCGAGGACTCCGAGCCGAACTGCTTGTAGGCAGCTGCTCCGTTGACGAGCAGCCACGGCAGATTCGACAAGGTCTCGACATTGTTGACGATGGTTGGCTGCCCGTACAAGCCAATCGCCGCCGGGAAAAACGGCGGCTTGAGCCGAGGCTTACCACGATTTCCTTCGAGGCTTTCGATCAGCGCCGTCTCTTCGCCGACTATGTAAGCACCAGCGCCGGTCGCCATGGTGATGTCGACAGAAAAATTCGTGTTGCAAATGTTGCGCCCCACATAGCCGGCTGCGTAGGCGTCGTTAAGCGCCGCAGCGATGCGCTCTTGTGCCAACGCCATCTCGCCACGCACATATAAAAAACACTGCGCCAAGCCCAGCGCATAACAAGCAATCAAACAGCCTTCGATCAGCTGATGCGGGTCACGCTCCATCAGCAGGCGGTCTTTGTAGGTGCCGGGCTCGCTCTCGTCACCGTTGACAACGAGGTAGTACGGGTTTTTGCCCGGCGGCAGGAAGCCCCATTTGACACCGGCGGGAAAGCCGGCACCGCCGCGCCCGAGCAGGGTCGCGTCACGCACCTCGCTGTGGACGTCTGCTGGAGTGCGCGCTAGGGCTGCCTTTAGGCCGTCGTATCCGCCGGTGTCTTCGTAACGGCTCAAGGTGTGGGAGTCGTCATGGGTGAAGCGACTGGTGACAACCTTCGGGCCGGCGTTGTCGACATAGCCGGCTGCGTGGGACACGTATTGGTTAGACGACATCAATTTGCCCAGCAGCTCTACTTGTCGTCAGACGCCGGCGGCATCCATACCGGCATTTTGTTGACAGCTGGATCGGCAGCACCTGCCACCCGCTGCGAATCAACCGACACATGCACCTGCGACAAGGTGCCATGCCCCGGAATCTCCGACTTCAAACTGCCAGCGCGCAAGTCATCCAAAAGCTGATCAAAGCCGTCGTTGTCGATCCGGTAGCGGTAGCGGTAGTTGACCTGCAAGCACGGTGCCTCGGTACAAGCCGCAATGCACTCCACCTCATCAATGGTGAACATGCCATCGTCTGACGTCTCCCCGGGCGTTACACCAAGGCGTTCACAGGCATGATCTAAAAGCTCACGTCCGCCGTTTAGCAGGCATGAAATGTTCGTGCAAACGTTGACCAAATACTTGCCAATTGGTTCAAAGCGAAACATCTCATAGAAGCTCGCCGTGCCCTTGACTTCAGCTGGTGTGGTGCCGGTGAGCTCGGCAATTTCCCGCATCGCGTCGTCGCTGACATAGCCGTCTTGTTCCTGCGCAAGATGCAGCAGCGAAATCAACGCCGACTTAGGCACCGGAAACCGCGCAATCGTCTCGGCTGCGCGCTGAGCGTTCGCTGCCGTAAAACTCATCTATCAACCTCGCCCATGATCGGGTCAACGGATGAAATCACCGCCACCCCGTCGGCGATGAGCCCGCCCGCCATCAAATGCGGCAGACATTGCAGGTTCACAAAACTCGGTGCCCGCACATGCAGTCGATACGGAGTCGAGGAGCCGTCGCTCACCAGATACACGCCGAGCTCACCCCGCGGCGACTCCACCGCGGCATACACCTCGCCGGCGGGCACCTTGAACCCCTCGGTGAAAATCTTGAAATGATGGATCAGCGCCTCCATCGAGGTGTCGATGCGAGCCCGCGGCGGCGGCGTGACCTTCTTGTCCTGCGCCCGATAATCGCCCGACGGCATCAACGCCAAAATCTGGCTCACGATCCGCATCGACTCACGAATCTCATTGAGCCGAATCGCATAACGGTCATAGCAATCGCCGTGCGTGCCGACGATGACATCAAACTCCAGCTGGTCATATGCCAGATACGGCTCGTTGCGGCGCAAGTCCCAGGCATAACCGGCAGCCCGCAGCAGCGGCCCGGTAGCGCCCAGTGCCAGTGCCTCATCCGCGGTCAAAACGCCAACACCTTGCAGCCGGTCACGCCAAATTGGTTGCCCAGTCAGCAACGTGTCGTACTCATCGAGGCGAGGATCGATCAGCTCGGTAATGCGCAACACATCGTCACGCCAGCCGCTCGGCAGATCAGCCGCTACCCCACCCGGACGGATGTAGTTGTGATTCATGCGCAGCCCGGTGACCTTCTCAAAAAACCGCAGCACCTCCTCACGCTCACGCCAGCCGTAAATCATCATCGACACCGCGCCGAGGTCCATGCCGTTGGTTGCCATAAACAAAAGATGCGAGCTCATCCGATTGAGCTCACACATGAGCATCCGAATCCAGGTCGCCCGCTCGGGAATCTCCAGTTCAAGCAACCTTTCGGTCGCCAACGCAAATGCCAACTCGGTAAACAGCGGCGACGCATAATCCATGCGCGTCACGTTGGTGCCACCCTGCAAATACGTGAGCTGCTCGCCGGTCTTTTCCATACCCGTGTGCAAGTAACCGATCACCGGCTTGGAACGCATCACGGTCTCACCGGACAACTCCAACATCAGCCGCAACACGCCATGCGTCGACGGATGCGACGGCCCCATGTTTAACAGCACCCGCTCGTTGTCAGCGGAGAACCCATCTAGTGATGTGACTAGATCGGTGACACCTATCTCCGCGGCTTCGGCTTCCGACATTCGCAAAACCGCAGAGGATTCCCGCCCTCGCACACGTTCACTGCTGTTATTAACGACAACATCTGCAGCAGGCGTCATAGTCGGGCTAGCGCTCATTGGACGCTGCCTTGAACTGAACTGGAATAGCGCCGACGTCGTAATCCTTGCGAAGCGGATGCCCGTTCCAGTCTTCGGGCATAAGGATGCGGGTCATGTCGGGATGTCCGACAAAGTCGATGCCGAACATGTCAAAGACTTCACGTTCAAGGGTCTCCACCCCTGGCCATACATCAAACAAGGTCGCTACTTGTGGAGAGTCACCATTGACTTGGGTTCGCATGCGGATGCGTTCACCGCTGTCGTGGTTCAGCAGCGTTGCCGCCACTTCAAAACGCTGCGGCTCGATGCCGTCAGGCAGGTCACGATCAGCGTTGTAGCTGAGGTAGTCAACCGCGGTTAGGTCACTTAGCTGTACAAAGCCATCATCGCGGGCAGCTTGTGCCACCGTGACCCAGGAGTCGTTAGCAACATGGAGCACGCTTTGTGAGCCAACAACTGCGCCATAGCGGGTCTCCATTAGCGGACTCGCTTTTTAGCCGGCGGCTGGATCATTCGTGTAGCGGTCTGTCCGTCAAGTTGCTCCACAATCGTCGGAGCATGATTGTCACCGCCACGGCGTTGCAGCAGTTCGCCGCTTTGTATCTGATTGTGCAGCGTGAAGATGGCATGCATCAGCGTCTCAGGCCCCGGCGGACAGCCCGGCGCATACACGTCCACGGGCACCACCTGATCAACGCCTTGGACGATGGCGTAGTTGTTGAACATTCCGCCGCTTGAAGCGCACACGCCCATCGAAATGACCCACTTGGGTTCCATCATCTGGTCATAAATCTGACGCAGCACCGGTGCCATCTTTTGCGACACCCGTCCGGCAACGATCATCAAATCCGCCTGTCTTGGCGACGCTCGAAACACCTCCATGCCGTAGCGGGCTAGGTCATAGTGAGCAGCACCGGTTGCCATCATCTCAATGGCACAACACGCCAATCCAAACGTCGCCGGCCAACAGCTCCGCGCCCGTGCCCATTTAACAAGGTCCTCTAGCCGGGAAGTAATGAAGTTCTCCCGCAGTGCTTCTAACCCTTGAGGTTCCATCAATTCTCCGGCTTTCCGAACAGCAAACGTGTCGTTGCTGTCTTCATACGTTGCCAATCAAACTTCTTCGGACGCTCCCCTATGAGCGCTTCACGCGCAGCTTCTTGTTGTCGTCGTTCCTCGGATAGCACCTTCAGGACTTCCCGTGTCGGGCGTCCTTCCATACCGACTCGGCGAACCGTTGACGCCGCCGTGCGCCCTGTCGTTCCTAATGAATCAACAGGCTGGGCCGTGGCTGTTGACTTCGGCCCCCACTCAAGCGCCCCCGCTCCGATCAAATACACAAACGACTCAAACACCGCAAAGGTGAACACGAGCAACGCCACCAGCCCGAACAATCCCAGCCCGCCACGAGCCACCGCGAAGGGATACAACACGATGATCTCAATATCGAACACGATGAAGATCATCGCCACCAAAAAGAACCGCACCGGAAAGCGTTCCGGCGTTTCAACGCTTGGGACTATGCCGCACTCATAGGCAGCGAGTTTGGCAACCGTCGGACGCCTTGGTGCCAGCAGCCCGGACGCCACAAAGCTCCCCGCGGCGAACAACGCCGCCAGCGCAAACAGGGCAAAAAGTGGGAGATATTGGCCGAGCATGACGTTTAAGGATGCCGTCTAAATCGTGGGAATCGTCTAGCCGGTTGCGTTATCGCTGGCTACGTGCTGGCTTTGACGAGGGTTCCCCTCTGCTGCCAGACCTTTTTGTCACGCTCATGCAACATCAAACACAGCGCAATGAATATTGCCAACGATCCCAGCGTCACCAGCGCCGGTTTGAGGCGGACGTTGCCTAGGTCGCGCACCATGATGACCGACACGATGGGTTTGTCTGAATCGACCACAGCAAGCGGCGGCGGTTCGCCTGGAATCAGCGGCTGGTCGATGACCTCTTGCACTTGCACCACCCCATAACGAGTTGGGTGTTGCAGGGTGAACGCGGTGCGAATCTGTGTCCAAATCCGATCCAGCCGGTCCGGATTGTCCGGCAGGCCTTCCTTGCCGCCAATCGTGTAAGCGTCGAGCACTTTAAAGTCGCCTTGTGAGGTGAAGCTCAGGTTCGGGTTCTCCAACAGCATCGCTATCGCTGAGGCTTGCGCTTCGCCTGCTTCAGCCGTCGACAACAAGTCCCAGCCGCCGAAGTGAATGCGGCCGGCTGCTTCGGCATCGTCGACAACACCTGGCGCAACCGCAGCAAGCTCAGACAAGGTCGTGGCTTCGTTGCGGGACTGCTCAGAGGCAACTAGCTCATCGACGTCGGCGCTGCTGAGTCCTTCGGTTTGATCTGCAGTGAGCGTGTCACGGGTGACGATGCCAAACTCGGCGTTGGCGACGGCGTCGCCGGAGTTGACGGTCAGCTCATATGCAGTTGGTAACTGCGACGGGTTCGGCAGCGCAGTCGCTGCGGGCAGGGCTGCATCGGCGAGGTCGCCGATGTTGACTTCTTGTAGCTGCCAGGTCGGGTCGTCGCCACGCCAGCCGATGCCGTAAATCCACCAGACCGCTGCCATGATCACCATCCATCCGAAGAACCCGGCAAAGGAAAGCAGCGTGCCGAGACGGGTGCCGGTGTTGGTGGCTAGCAGCAGCCATACCGAGCCGATCAGCACGATCACGCCGGCGAACACAGCCATGAAGCCCCGTATTTCTGGATCCCATGCCAGCCCTGCGAGTATTTCTATCGATTCCACGACGACGATCTCCTGCTTACAGGTTCCGTTCGAACGCGACCACGGCGTCGATCTGATCTTGGGTCAAGGTCTCTGGGTAGATGACCCCTAGGTCGTCATCTAAACGGCTGCCAAATCCTGGCATTTGCCCGTTGCCGCCTGAGCCGCCGCGACCATAGGTCTGTCCAATGCTTTGGCCTTCGCTGATGAAATCGGCCTGACCAGATGCTGTCTCAAATTGATCCAGCAGCGTCCCAGCGGTCAGGTTCGGTCCGAAAAATCCGCCACCGGTGCGATATTCGGGAATGATCGGCCCGGCGTGTCCGTCGATGGAGTCGTCGCCGTCAATAGCGGCATCAAATGACCAGCCATAGGTGTGACAGCGGGCGCAGCTGTAGGTGCCACCGGCTGCTTCGTTGTTGAACACGATCTCGCCGTAAGTCCAGTAGAGCTCGCTGCCTTCCACCGCACCGGCTGACAGCAGCTCCAGACCAGCGACTCGGATCGCTTCAGGGTCGCCTTCTAGGGAGTCGTCGGCCGCGAGTGCGTGTGAGCGGGCACGGTTGACGACTTCATCTACGGCACTGAGCCATTCGTCAACGGCACTGTCGTCGGAATCCACGCCCAAATGATTAGCGATTCCGTCACGAATGCCACCATCAACGCTTTCACGTAGCTCCGAGGCGGGCACCTGAATGCGACGCATGTAATGGATCAAATATTCGAGCTGTTGTTCGGTGAGTGGTCCGCCACCGGGGGCACCCCATGCCGGCATCACGTTGTTGCGTCCGTAGTTGAGGGTGTGCAACACCTCATCTTCGCTGAAACGTGACAGCACCGTGTTCAACGCCGGAGCGCTCCATGCCACGGTCGCCACGAAGTTGCCTTGGTCGTCGGTGATCGTGTAGGTGGTTGCGCCGCCGGCACCTTCCACGCCGTGGCAGGCCTGACAATCGGCACCTTCTTCGTAGAGCTCGCCGCCACGGTCGGCGAAAATGCGGTCAGTGTTTTTGACAAGGCCTTCTTGACGGCCTGGCTCGCCGAGCCAATACAGCGGCAGGCCCACGCCAACGACGACCAGCATGGCAAGGCCTGCGATCAGGGACTTGTCGAGCTTGGTGCCTTCTAGTTCAGTGTCCTCTAGGTATGGCTTGCGGTTGGCGGCGACTTCGATTTCGCTGCCGAGCTCATCACGGGAGGCATAGGAGTTGATGATGACATAGACGATGAAGCCGATGAAAACAATGGCAAGGATCGTGAAGCCAATCGTGCGCTGCGTGGACGCAGCCAACACCGCAGCTGGCATTGTTGCCATCATGACAACACCCGCGTATCAGGCAACGTCATCAAATTTGACATCAAATTTCTAGATGGCCTAGTGGGTGGCTGCGCCGATGCAGGCCGGCCCTTCGGCTTCTTGGCCTGTGGTGTTGGTGCCAATGGGCGGGCCTTGGATGATCGTGCCGGTGTCGACCACGAGCGATCCGTCGGTGGTGACTTCCATAGCAAAGCGATCCATGCCTCTTGGTGCTGGACCGGCGCGCTTTTCGCCGACCTGGTTGTAGCGAGAGCCATGGCACGGGCATTCGAACCATTGCGAAGTGACACATTCCGGCACTCTGCACCCCAGATGCGGGCACTTCTGATACAGCGCAACAATGCCAGCGTCAAGCCCAAGGCGTTGCCCGGCGGTCATGCCGGCTAGCTCCGGCCCTGAATAGGCAGCCGCGGCTTTTTCAACCGCGCCGTTGGGGTATTCGGTCAGCCACATGCGTCCCTCGGGCTTGTACAAAAAGCCGTTGTTGTCACGAATCTCCGACAAGAGGTCACTCACGAGACCAACCTTGATTTTCGACCCGAACCCGCTGGTGCCTTGCGGCCACAAAAACGCCAGGCACGCCACGCCAAACCCGGACAGGCTCAAACCCATCAACATGACCGCAGTGCGGTTGAAGAACTGCCGTCGGGTCACGCCAATGGTCTCAGGGTCAAGGGGAACATAAGGCTCAACAACACCACCGGTGCCTTTGCGGGCACGTTCCCGGGCAGCGGCCCGCTCGACTTGCCTGCCCGTCAAGGGCATATCTAGCGCATCGAGCGAGACGCTGCCGCGGTCACGCTGGCGTGTCTCACGTGAGAGCACGCCAATGGCTTGGTCGGATTGACGACGACGTGCTGCTGCTAACACCGCAACCGCGGCAAGCAACGCCAAAGCGCCTAGCGCAATGTAAATCACCATCGGTTAATCACCCGACCTTGCCAACCACCTTTCATCGTGTCTCTCGGCGGCTTCGTGTATTGCGTCATCATTTATTCCTGTCTAAGACTTGTTCTGGCCTACAGCTCGAAAAAGAGCCCGGATTGCCACGGGAAAATGAAGTTGAACCCTGGACCCCTAAAGAACGACCCGATCATCACCAGCACCGCCCAAAACATCAAGTGAATCGTCATCAATGACACTGCGAACTTGCGATCCTCAGGCTTCTTGGACGGGTTCTTGTCTATGTAGGGCGCAATCATCAACACCAGCAAGCCGATGCCGGGAATGGTGACGCCTGCGACCATCGGGTGAAACATCGTCAACAGCTCCTGCAGCCCTAGGAAATACCAAGGGGCTTTTGACGGGTTCGGGGTCTGGTTGAAGTTCGCTAGCTCAAGCAGCGGAGCGTTCACAAAGATTGAAAACAACAGCGTGAACGCGGTGATGAACAGTGCGGAAACGAACTCCACGACCAGCAGGTGCGGCCAAACATGCACCTTGTCCTGGGGCATGGACTTGACATCTTGAATGGAGCCTGACTTGACAACGGTCAGCAGTCGCTGCGTATGTCCGTCGGGACCGGTCATTGCCGGTTGTGCAGAAGCAGCCGCTGTCGCCGGCACTCCGGCGCTCGTGGCGTCACCGGCAGCTCCGGCACTCGTAGCGTCGGAGCCAGCAGAAACAGCACCAGCAGCACTACCGCCGGCGTCGTTGCCGGCTTCAGCAGCTGCTCTAGCTGCCTTGGCGCGGTCAAGCAAGTGTTGTGGAATCTTCGTCTCTTCAGCCACCGTCGTCGATCCCGTCGTCGTCGTCCTAGTCGTTCCTAATAGTCCAGCGACTGCCTAGAGCGGACCGGAGATGCCGCCGTCTTTGCGGACGCGCCAGAAATGGATCGCCATAAAGATCACGATCACGAAAGGCAGCATCAGCACGTGCAGCACATACCATCGCAGCAGCGTGTCGTTGCCGATTTCGACGCCGCCGAGCAGCACAAAGCGCACCTGGTCACCGAATACGGGTGTGTAGCCCATCATGTTGGTGCCGACCGTGACCGCCCAAAGTGCTAGCTGATCCCAGGGCAGCAGGTAGCCGGTGAATGACAGCAGCAATGTGAGGGTTAGCAGGATGACGCCGATGACCCAGTTGAATTCGCGTGGCGGTTTGTAGGCACCATGGTAGAAGACTCGTGCCATGTGCAAAAAGACGGTCAGCACCATGAGGTGCGCTGCCCAGCGATGCATGTTGCGCACGAGCAGGCCGAACGTGACCGAGGTTTGCAGGATGTAGATGTCGTCCCAGGCTTGGGCGGCGGTGGGGCGGTAGAAGAACATTAGGAAGATGCCGGTGACGGTTAGCAAGATGAACAGGAAGAAGCTGAGCCCGCCAAGGCACAGGGTGTAGCTGACTTTGACGGCGTGGCGTTTCACCTTGACCGGGTGGAGGTGGTATAAGACGCTGTTCATCACCACATATGAGCGGTTGCGGGGGCTGTCGGTGTAGCCCTTGCGGAAGATTGAGCCGGGGCGGAAGATCGAGTTCCAGGCTTGGGAGCTTTGGACCTGATCGCCGAGCTGGCTCATCTTGGCGGAGATGCGCTGCGGCAGTGGTTTGCGCTCTTCGGTGCTAACCATTATGCGAGCCTCATTCCGTAGCCGTAGCCGTGTGAGTTGGTGCGCTGATGCGGGTCACCGTCGGCGGGTGGCTCGACCATTTTGCCGAGGATAATTACCCCTGTCGGGCAGCGGTCTACGCACAGGGCGCAGCGTGTGCAGACGTCGTCGTCGATGGTGAAAATGACCTTGTCGTTGGGGTCGATGCCAGGCAGTTCGGTGTCGACGGCATCGTCGATGGCGTCTGGGGTGACCATGAAAATGCACTTCCAGGGGCAAATGTCGACGCAGCCTTCGCACATGATGCATTCGGACTGATCAATATGTATGAACTGCTTGGGCTTGACAGCCTTTTCGAGCCAGTCAGCGTTGACTTCTTGCAGGACATAGTCGTCGCGGAACTCCGGCATCGGGGGATTGGCTTCGGTGACAGTCATTTCGTGCGCTTAGCTCGCTTGTGCGCCTTCGCGGCGTAGCGGACGTCCAAACGTCGACAACTCCGGCGCCGGCTCAGCCTTGGGCTTGCCACGGTTTTGCCACATCATCCAAACCGCAATGTTGCCGGCAATAGCAATTCCGTAAATGACAACGGCGATCAGGTCACGAATCACCACATAGGTAATAGTGAACGGGAAACTCCCGCCCTGGGCTTGGGCCTTGAGTACTTCGCCCGGCCCCACAAAGAGCTTGTCAGAGCGCCAGTTCAGCTCGTTGTCCGCCCATGCAAGCCACTGATGCGGCACCACGCCGTAAATCCAAAACAACAAGAAGAACACAATCATCGAGCCAAACATGGCTTCGCCCCATGTCACCGGCGTGCCTGCCGGTCTGCGTTTCATGTAGGCCAGGATCGCCGCGGTCAACACGATGGTGACCACGACAGAAAGCGTGAAAGCAACCATAAAAACCCCTCAGAACCTATTGGGGACGATTGCTTGGAGGGCGACTCGAGGGCAATGCACGGCTAGCTGAGTCTAGTGCTTGAACTTGGACTCATAACCAATGCGCATAGCTGGTCTGAAAATCAACTCAACGCCTTGATAGAGGGCACCGAGCATCCAGTCCAAGGCGTCATTGTTGACGCTGCCCGCTGGCATGGCACCCGCTAGGTAGATCGCGTCTTCGGGGCCGATTTCAAGCTGTAATCCGGTGAGTGCTCGGTTGCGACGCAGCAGATGCTCGTAGAAGACGGCATGGTTTTCTTCGGGGGCTGGGACTAAGTAGGTCTCATAGCGCAGTGTGCGTTGCGCCAAGGTCATCCAAATGGTCCAGACGTCTTTTTCTTCACCGCGCACTCGCACATACCAACGCCGTTCACGTTCGCCTCTGTTGTCGAACTCAATGCTTCGCTGCACCGATTCAACGACGCCGATTTTTTCTAGGGCACCGTCAACGCCTTCAAGCCAAGCCTCGATCAACGCCTCAACCTCATCTAGCTGATCCTCGCTCAGCGCTTCGCTATTAAACATCATGGGCAAACATCACAATTACACGTCACAGGCAACATCTACACATCACAGGCAACATCTGCCTATTGGGCCAACGAACAAGCTGCCAGCTTCTTTTCAGCGCGGCCACGCAACACTCGCCGCTTGCTCTTCAACTCAGCTTGAGCGTCCATCTGCCCAACCAACTCCGGCTTCTCAATTAACTCCAGTAACAACGCCTTGAGCTTGACCGCCATCGACGCCCAGGTGTATCCGCTCGCACTCGCCACGCTTTTGGTACGCATCTCCGCCGCCAATGCCGGATCGCCAAGTATGCGCCTCACCGCATCGGCATACAAGGTCGATGACCGCTCAGCCACCCGAAAGCCCGTCTCGCCGTCAATTACAAGAGTGCGCAAACCGCCAACGTCGGCAGCGACCACCGGAATCCCACACGCCGCAGCCTCCAGTGCCACCAACCCAAAAGATTCCGAACGGCTCGGCACCAGACACACATCAGCAGCCCGGTAATAGGTCGCCAACAAATGATGCGGCTGTGGCGGATCGATGCGCACCCGCTCACCAAGCCCGTGGGTGGCAATTGTTTCCCGCAAACACGCCAGCTCCCCTTCGCCATCCACACCGGACGCACCACCAACAATCAGCAGCTTCGCATCGGGATAGTCATCGGCTAGCTCCGCCAAAACTTCCGCAGTAACGCATACCCCCTTGAGCGGTTGTATCCGCCCCACAAACAAAAGCACCGGTTCATCGCCTAGCCCTAAAGCGGCTCGTGCCCCTTTCTGTGCTCCCGGCGAGAAAAATGCTTGATCCACACCCGGCGAGAGGATGCGAATCCGCTCCGGCGCGCACTTGTACAAGCTTGTGAGCTGTTGAACCTCTGCTGTCGAGTTGGCGGTAATCACATCTGAACACGCCATTACCTCGGTCTCGGCCCGGATGCGATTCAGCGGTTCAACGTCACCGGTTGCGGCCTTGACTCTTGCCAAGGTATGAAAAGTGCTAGCCAGCGGCAAGCCCAGGTCGTGCTTGAGTTGATGCGCCGCCACCCCGCTAAGCCAATAGTTGGCATGCAAGGCATCCACCGGATTGCGCTCTAACCACTTGCGCACTCCCGCAGCAAAGTCGTCGACAATTTCTGGCAGCGCCTCTTTGGACATATCCGGCTCGCCTGCAGAAATATGAACGACTCGAAACCCCGGCTCAATATCGACGACATCAGCTGTCTCATCATCCCAGCGACGCACAAACACGGTCGCATCAACTCCGGTTTGTGCCAACGACGACACCAGCTCGCGTATATAGACGTTCATCCCACCCGCGTCACCCCGCCCAGGCACGACCAACGGCGAGGTATGCAGCGACAGGACAGCTATTCGCGGTGCGTTGTTCATCTTTGGGTTCATCTTTGGAACTGACGACAGGGAGTCAGCCTCCCGACACTGGCGGCAAAATCGCTATCTCGTCGTCTTCGCCAACGGGTTTGCTCGGCTCCACAACTTCGCCGTTGCACCAGACCTGACACGACTCCAAAAGCGACGCAAAATCGCGTCCATAGCGTGCGCACGCTGCCTCAAGCACTTGGCGCACCGTTGCGCCTTCAATCGTGTCATGCCCAATGCCGGCAGCCTCTCTAGCCGAAGCAAAAAGCCGCACCCTCGCCACACCCGCAGGGTAATACCGTCACCGTGGGGCAAAATAGGGGTGGTGGAGTTTTGGTTGGTGAGGCATGCCCAGTCGCGGTGGAATGCGTTGGGCAAATGGCAGGGCCAAGCAGACCCAGACCTATCAGCAAGAGGACGTAAACAGGCTGAAGAAGCCGCCAGCAGGCAAGCCTCTAAAGCAACCCACCAACCGCTAAAAACCAGCCCGTTTGCGGCGGTGGCATCAAGTGATCTAGCACGGGCAAAAAGCACCGCGGAGATCATTGCTTCAGCTACTGGCTGTGGCCCGGTAGTCGTTGATGCTGGGCTGCGAGAACGTGAAATTGGCGAATGGGAAGGCCTAACTGCTGAAGAGATCGAGGCTCGTGATCCGGGTGCGCTCGACAGCGGATGGCGTCCCCCAGGCTGGGAACTTGACGAGCCACTGCTTGAGCGTGCCGTTGCCGCCTTTCACCGCATCCGCAATGCCGTCTCTTCTACCCATTCTCCCAAATCGCCACCCGACCCTCGACCCATTCTAGTTGTAATACATGCTGGCATATTGTATGCTCTTGAAATGTATTTTGATCACGAATTTAGGAAGACCAGCAACCTCACCGGTCGCGTCCTCACATATACCGCAGATGACAACACCAGACTTAGTGGGGGACTTAATGGCGGACTTGATGGCTATGTCCTCGGCGAACGTATCACTTTATGAGAACTGCTTATGAGTAGCAGCCGGTTGCCCATAAAACTGATCAAGAGCCGACAGCGCAAAAAGTCAAGCGCGGCACGCATCGTCGACGGTGTCATCGAGGTGCGAGTGCCCTGGCACTTTTCAGACACCGAGGCTGCCAAAACTGCACGCGAACTTGCAGACAAGGTTCAACGCAAGAACCGCTGCGCCGATGTCGATCTCGCCAAAAAAGCCGCTGTGCTCGCAAAACGTTTTGATCTGCCAAACCCGGAATCGATTCAATGGTCAGACCGTCAAAACAAACGCTGGGGCTCGTGTAACACAATCAAGGGAACGATCAACATTTCAGCTTGGCTTGTTGATCATCCCCAATATGTGCTCGACCATGTCATTGTCCATGAGCTCGCCCACCTAATCGAAGCCAACCACTCCAAGAAGTTCAAAGCCCTTGTCGCCCGCAACCCCAAAGCCGAACGCGCCGAGGGCTATTTGCATTGCCTCGCCCGCGTCGGAGCAGCTTCTCAAGGCTGCTAACCCTTGTAGCGTTTTAGTGGGCCGCTAGCTCATCGGGTAGAGCAGGAGACTTTTAATCTCAAGGTGCCGGGTTCGAGCCCCGGGCGGCCTACTGTGGACTGGCCACCCGATCACACCACAGAGGGGTTCGGGTTTCCATCAAGTCGTCGTTCAAGAAGCATCAACTGGCGACTCATTTTCGTTGCCCTAATAACACTTGCGGTCATTTTGGCTATCGCGATCTGGGCAATCGGAGGCGGCTCAGATGAACCCGCCACGGTTGACACCGTCGAAACCACCACGACGACGACCTCTACAACCACCACTTCCACAACGGTCGCTATCTCCACTACAACCTTCACCACAACGATTCCGCTCAACGCCGGCGACTACGGCCCGTCAAAACTCGGCGACCATTCGACGCTTTCAACCGTCGGCCTTGATGTTGTCTCCTTCGGGCTGACCGTCGCCCAAGCCCAGCGAGCCGCCGGCACCCTGCTGGTGCCGATCACACCCGTCGGCGATTGCTACCACGTTGTGCCCCATGACGCCCCCGAGGGGATTGTCTTTTTAGTTCAGTCAGGCACTATCGAACGTGCCGACATCAACAGCGGCATCATCACCACCCGCTCAGGCGTGGGCATCGGCACACTCGATGAGACGATCTTTGCCCTCTTTGGCGACTCCATCGAGACCTCGATCCGCAACGACGGAACCGTCGACCTGGTCTTCGTGCCTCAAGACTCCGGCGACGCCAACTTCCGTGTTGTGTTCAACATCGCCGATGGCAAGGTGCGCATGATGAAAGCCGGACGCATCCCCTACGTCCTCGCCGACACGGGCTGCGAGACGTCTTAACGGAACCAGCCTGTCTTGTAACTGTTACAAGCAACCTCCACCGTCCCAAAGCCAAGCTCGCTGGACTGACCCGTCTCAAGGTCCAGTCCTGACGCCAATCGCAGCGCCGAGGCGCGGATCACATCGTCTTGCAAAAACAACTCAAGTGGCGCATCCAAAGTCGACTCCACCAAGGTCCCGTTACTGAGTCGCAGCCCTATATATGGCTCCCCCAGAAACGACCGTACGTATAGCTCGGTAGGTCCGGAGTCGTCGCTGCCCGACCCTAATGCCAGCACTTCGCCTGCTCCTACGTCGTAGCAGGTCACGTCAAAGGAATAGTCCCGCCCTGCCACCGAAACCAGTCCTGTGGAGCCGGTGTCGTCGTCAACGTCGTCGTCAATGTCATCGTCAACGTCGTCGCCAACGTTGTCGTTTACAGCGGCTGACGTAGTTGGCGTTGTCACAGCTGAGTCGTCCAACGATTCATCCAGCGTCAAACATCCGGTCGCTATAAATAAAGCCAAGGGGAATAAAAGCAGCGCCGCCACGAATCTCACGCGCTCAAATGTTAGAACCCCGCCACATATTGCTATTTGTCACCGGGCTATTTGTCACTGGGCTATTCGTTGCCGGACTGTTCGGCACCGGCTTATGCCATCCATCACCGCCTCAGATTCAGGTAGCGTTTTGCGCCGTGTCAAGCACCTACCGCCGCCCCCGCTTGCTGCTCACAATCGTGGCACTTCTGGTGGTGTCGATGATGGTGGCGTCACTAGCTGTCGGGCTCATTTCCACCTAGTAACACAATGAGTCTGTCAAATGAGCACAGCCCGATGAGCCCTACTCAATGAGTACAGCCCAATGAGCACAGCAAAGCGTACGCGGCAACGCCAAAACCGCAGCCTGCGCCGAGCTGCCGAGGAAGAGTTAGCACGCAAGGCAGCGACCGCTAGGCGAGTTAAGCGCATCGGCATTCTCGCCACTATTGCGGCACTGCTGCTAGTCGGTTTGGCTCTCTGGCAAAACCGAGGCGACGACGGCGACGATCCGACCGCGATCACCGACACTGCTGACCTCGATCCCGGAAACAATGATCCTGGAAACAATGATCCTGCCAATACTGATAGTGCCGACCCACTTAACGACGCCGACCCGCCGGAACCAACGTTCCCAACTGATGACGACAACGATGACAATGATGATGGTGCCGACGGCACTGACGACGGTGACGATGCCACAGACGACACTGATTCTTCAAGTGACGATTCCGGCGACGACACTGACGATGCCGACATAGCCGATGACACCGACGATTCAAGCAGCGCAGACGAACCCGCAACACTCCTTGAATCCGACAACCCTGACTGTCCGCCAGTCGGTGGTGTAGCCACCCCGGTCATTGACTTCGACGATCAGCAGCCCTTCTGCATAAATCCCACGGGCAACTACACAGCGGTTATGGACACAAGTGAAGGCACCATGCGCTTCAGCCTTGACGCTTCTCAGTTGCCCGTCACTGTCAACAACTTCGTCACCTTGGCACGCTGGGGTTACTACGACAACACGACCTTGTTCCGCACCGACCCTTCAATCGACATCATCCAAGGCGGCTCACCTCATACCAACAGCGCCTCAGACCCCGGCCCCGGCTACACGATCCCTGATGAGCCAGCCTTTGACATTGACCCCGACACCGGACAGCTAACCGGCCCGTACCGCTATGAGCCAGGACAACTGGTGATGGCACGTTCCTCTGGGCGCGACGCTGCCGGTGCGCAGTTCTTCATCACCACCGGTCCCAACGCTTCGCTGCTTGACGGCCAGGGCACCTATGTGATCTTTGGCGACACCGACTCAGCAGGTTTGGAGGTAGCGCAGTCCATCATTGCGCTGCATGAACCCGGTGGTGCTTTAGGCGGCGCACCTTCACGCGAGGTGCGCGTTAACTCTGTGACGATTGAGGCAACGCCCTAACTCACCTTGCCTAATCCACCTTGCTCTAACAATCTTTGTCCTAATCAATCTTTGCCCTAACTCAGCTCCGCCCTACCCCTGCTGTCGGCGTCTCCAGTTATTGGCGATGTCGATGTTGACGATGTCGACGTTGTGGCGTGACGAGCTCTTAGCTCCACATAGTTGCCTCGAGATGTACCGGCTGCTTTGAATCGCCGCACATCGGTAACAGCAAGTCCTCCAGCCCAAAGCGCAGCAACAAGACTTGATGAACCCAGCCGGCTCCGTCGCCAATAAGCATGACTCCAGCGACTTGGCATCGGTTCAACCATCCAAAGCCAACCATCTGACGCAAGCACCGCCGTCAACATCTCCGGCAACGTCTCGGGCAGATTATTGAGACCGCTAGTGGTTTCGGTTTCTGAGACCCAGATGATCGTGTCAAAGGTTTCGCCCAGCTGCACATGTTCTCGAAGCGTCGCCAACAAGGAACTCGCCGACATATCCGACAAGTCCAAGACCTTGCCCTGCGCTGCAGCGTGTATCGCCTCGGTGCAACGCCGCAGCGCAGTTGCTGTGTTTGTCACCACTTCAAACTAGCTACGCCGTCCGACTCAGCTTGAGCCTTCTTCCTTTTTGCTTACCTGACCTCGCAATTATGAACCCCGCAGCGAGCACAAGGTTCGTTGCTAAATCCCCTAAAGGAGATCCAAATGAAGAAACGTTTTGCTCCAGTCGTCGCCGTGCTGATCGCCAGCATGATCGCGGCACTTGCGCTGACAGTGTCACCTGCCGCCGCCCATGACGGCGATGATGCTCACAACGCTCTGGACCGTCGCGAGCATCGCCAAGCTCACCGCAGCGAAAAGGCAGCGGTGCTAGCCGAGGCGCTAGGCATTGAAGTTGAGGATCTGCGCACTCAGCTCAAGGCCGGCGCATCGCTAGCTGAGATTGCTGAAGCCAACGACGTCGATCCTCAAAATGTCATTGATGCCATCGTTACAAAAATGACAGAGCGGATGACTGAGCGCATCAATACCGCCGTTGAGAATGGTCGCCTAACCCAAGAGCAGGCTGGCACCATCTTGGCTATGGCCGAAGAACGCGCCAACGCCAAAGTCAACGGCACATATGGCAAAGGTGCCGGTAAAGGCTTTGACAAAGGTTTCGGGGGCAAAGGCTTCGGGCACCGAGGTCTCGGCAAGCACTTCGGACACCGTGGCTTTGGCGGAGCTGACTCTGGCACCAGCTCTAACACAGCTATTCCGGCAGCACTAGCCGCCTAAATCACCACAAGGATCTCCACGATCCTCCCCCAATGCGCTGATTACGCCAGCAGTCAGCGCACCACTAAAGCGGGGCCCATCCGGGCCCCGCTTTTTCAATCTCTAGACGTGATCCCCCAGCACACAATGTCGTTGTCAGAAGTCAGAGCACACGAGTGAAGTCGCCCCAAAGCAACTGCGGTGTAGTTGGAACCTTCAGGCGGTGAAGCCTTGCCATAGAAGTCACTACCCCAGCACGCAAGCGTGCCGTCGGTTTTAACGGCGCACGCATGATCATTCCCAACGGCAACCTTGTCATAGTCGGTCCCACCAGGCGGCGTTTTAAGGTTGTTGAGTGCGTTGCTACCCCAGCAGGCAAGGCTGCCGCTTTCACGCACACCACATCCGGTATAGCCACCACCAGCAACATGAGTGAAATTGCCACCTTCGGGTGAGGTAACCCCTTGAGCTAACAAGTCGATTCCCCAACACGCCAGCTCTTTGTCGGATTTGAGGCCACAGTAGTGAGACAAACCCGCTGAGATCTGCGAGAAAGCTGTACCTGATGGCGGCTGGTCACCTTGCAGCGACCCCCAACATTCCACACTGCCATCGGCTTTACGTGCGCACGCGGAAGCATCAGCGGTTGCTACCTCTTCAAAGTCCCCGTTGTTTGGAGTCGCTCTGTTGCCGGTGTTGCTTCCCCAACAGGCAACCTCGCTGTCTGTTTTGACTCCACAGCCAAATTGAGCAGACAGCGAAAGGCTGGAAAACAAACCGTCCATTGAAGAAGGTGCCTGATTTAGAGAATTGTTGCCCCAACAAGTAACTGATTTGTTACGAGTGATCCCGCAAGAGGAATGCTCACTCGCGCCTACAAAGTCGAAATCCTCATCGGACGGCTCACCTTGCTCACTATATGGCGAACCCCAGCATTGCCGTATTCCGCTTGTCCTCAAGGCGCAATTGCTGTCAGCAATCACCGCAAGTGTTGAGTAGTTACCCAAAGGTGCCTGCGTGTTGTCGTTGTTTTCGAGCCCCCAGCATTCAATCCCGCCAGTATCTCGAATCGCGCAGTTGTGGTTCACTCCAACTTTCACAGCTGAGAACGGCCCATTCCGATCATCTCTTTTAGCGCCGACCTTGCTGCTCCAACAAATGACTTTGCCATCGGATTTTCTAACTGCGCAAGCATGTTCTCGACTGACATCAACAGATGCGAAGCTGCCGACGGGTTCGTTTTGCAAGCCGCCAAAGTTGCTGCCCCAACAAATAAGATCATCGTTTGAGTCAACGGCACAAGCGGCTCTGTTGCCGGAACTAACGTACTTGTGGCCCCCCTCTGTGGGATGATTATTTCGGGCACCATCGGTGTTTGAGCCCCAGCATTCAACTTCTTTGCTTGTGGTTTTGATCCCACAGGTCAGGTTGCTACCTGCGTCGATCATTTCATATTTGTCAGGTGGATCGGTTGACTCGCCATCACCGTTATCGCCCCAGCATGTGACGGTGTTGTCGTTTTTTCGTGCGCACACATGATCTATCCCGCCGGTGATCTCTACAAAATCGGTGCCTCCAGGGATGGCGCCAGTTACAACGTCGGTTCCTTGACACTCAATGGCACTCTTTGCGTTAATGCCGCACCAGTAGTTGTTCCCTATGGCAATTTGTTGGTAGGTCTTGCGCACAAGAACATTGATGGTGACGGTCGCGGGGCTGCGCGAGTCATCAGTTTCGAATTGAAACGACGTCTGGGGAAGGATGTCGTCATTATCGGCGATTGTGTAGGTGAACTTGTCGTTGGTGGAGTCATACGGGCTCAAAGTGCCCACACCGATTGAACTGACAACGTTGACGTTGTTACAACCTCCGTTACAAGTTGAGCCTTGAAGGATGTCGGACAAGTCGACGCTAAAGGATCGATTATCGAGGTGTTCAATGTTGTAGGTCTTGTCGATGAGGACATCTACAGGGTCTTGTGTGATTGTGATTTGAATGGTGACAGTGGCATCTGCGACCGAAGCATCAGTGGCGTAGTCAAAGCTCAACGACGACGGAGCCTGCACGCCTTGTGGCACTGTGAAAATGATCCGATTCTTTCCTGTGTCCCAGCGGGCACCGCCGACAGACGGATCACGAGTAACGACAACATTGTCACATCCTGCTTGGCACCAGTCCCCGTCAAGAACGTCGATTTCTTCATCAATAGCAGCTAGTCCTGCTCTTTCGATGACGACTAGATCATTGATAAGGCGATCCGCCGCCGCCGGCAAAGTCGTTGTCGTCGTGGTGGTAGTCGTTGTTGCCGCTGGACGCCGCACGGGAACAGCTGTCGTGCGCGCAGTTGTAGTCGTCGCCGTGACCTCAACCGGACCGACAACAGGCGCCGCGCTTCGTGCCATCGATCCCCTGGTCAGCATTGTGCGCAGCTGACGCTGCGTAATCGTTGCCCCATCACAATAGTTAGACCCGTCACCACAGCCAATAGTGATCCCAGCTGCAGCTAACGCTGCTATCTCACTTGCAAAGCGATGCCCATCGCCTATATCAGCAAAAGCCGGTCGCACTGCCGGCACCGGCAAATCAAAAGCCCGCACCAAAAACGCCGACATCTGCCCACGCGTCACCGTGTCATCAGGACAAAACCGACTCCCATCACCACAACCCTGAGTAACCCCAAGCTCAGCAGCCCGTTCTACATAAGCAACATACGGGTGACCATCACCAACATCGCTAAATCGACGCACCGCCGCAGGTGTTGGCTCAATGCCGTTATCTACAACCTGAACAATCCAAACCGCCGCCAACCACCGCGG
>JAAXHB010000301.1 GCA_012271125.1 Actinomycetota bacterium
AAGTAACTCCTAAGGGAGAGACTCAGCTAACGCCTGAAGAGAAGCTTCTTCGAGCCATCTTTGGCGAGAAGGCATCGGACGTGAAGGACACCTCTCTGCGCATGCCGAAAGGTTCAAGCGGGACGGTGGTCGACGTTCAGGTGTTCACCCGCGATGACGTCGACAGAGACGAGCGGGCAGATGCGATTCGCGATGCCGAGTTTGCGAAATTCAGCAAGGACCTTGCAGACCAATACATGATCATTAGCCAGGCCAAATACGACCGGCTGAAGAGCAATCTGAGTGGTAAGGAAGTCGTGAGCGCACCTGGCCTGGAGAAAGGTGAAGAGCTCAAGAGTTCTTATCTGAGCTCACTCAAGCCGGAAGAGTGGGAGTTGGTTCGCACGACCGATGACGATGCTAATCGATGCATAGAGAAGGTTATCAATGATCTCAGGCAGCTGTTGGAAGACAACGCAAAGGCGGAAACCGAAAAGCAAGGAAAGCTCAACCGAGGCGACGATCTAAGGCCGAGTGTTCTCAAGGAAGTCCACGTCTACGTCGCTACCAAGCGCCGTATTCTGGCCGGGGACAAGATGGCAGGACGGCATGGCAACAAAGGTGTGATCTCAGTCATCATGCCAGAAGAGGATATGCCCTTTGATGAAAACGGTGAGCCAATTGACATCGTGCTTAACCCACTGGGTGTACCGTCACGCATGAACGTCGGTCAACTTCTGGAAGCTCACATCGGTTGGGCTGCCAAAGGCATCGGACGAGAAATCGGCCGACTTCTAGACCGGCGCACGAAGACGGAAGAGCTACGAGGCTACCTGGATAAGGTGTACAACTCGCTTGGTGAGAAAAACGTCAACCTCAAGGAACTCAACGACAAAGAGCTGATTGAGTTAGCAGGCAATCTCCGCAACGGAGTACCGGTGGCGACTCCGGTGTTCGATGGCGCGAGCGAGTCGGAAATCAAGGATCTGCTCGCCCTCGCGGAGCTCCCACGCGATGGTCAGACGCGGCTCTTCGACGGCCGCACCGGAGAGGCGTTCGATCGGCCAGTGACGGTGGGGTACATGTACATGATGAAACTCAACCACTTGGTTGATGACAAGATGCATGCGAGATCAACCGGGCCTTACAGCTTGGTGACACAGCAACCGCTTGGCGGCAAGGCGCAATTCGGCGGCCAGCG
>JAAXHB010000302.1 GCA_012271125.1 Actinomycetota bacterium
TGATCTGGTGGGGGTTTCGTGGACACTCGAGTAAAGTATGGAACTGGAGGACACGACATGCCTAAACACTACTCACGGGAGATTAAGGAACAGGTGTTGCGGGAGCTGGCGAATGGCGTCCCGATGAGCCAGCTGTCGAGGGACTATGGTCCGACGCCGGTAACCATCGGCAAGTGGCGAGCCGAGGCGGCCTCCGGCGCGGGCTCGGCTGGTGGCCGGACGATGGAAGAGGTGATGAAGGAGAATGCCTATCTCAAGCGGCAGAACGCCTTTTTAAAAAAAGCCGCCACCTGGTTCGCGCGGGAAGCCGAAGCGCCGATGACTGGGACGCGGTCCATCGATTGATGGAGGCGGAACGCGAGACGTTTCCGGTGCGTTTCATGAGTGCGGAGCTGGGCGTCTCGGCGAGCGGGTACTACGCCTGGCGACGGCGTCAGCCGAGCGCGCGCGAGGTCGCTGATGCGGCCCTGCGGCCGATGATCCGAACGGCGTTTGAGCAGAGTCGGCGCACCTACGGCGCCCGACGGATTCAGGCGTCGCTAGGCCTGGCCGGGCATTCGACTGGCGTGGACCGCGTTCGCCGTCTGATGCGCCGGGACGGCCTGGCAGCGAAGGGACGAAAGACCCGCTGGAGCGCGACGGTCTCGACCGCGGCGGATCCCGGGATCGCGGACCTGGCGCGCCGAAGCTTCGGCGGCGGTGGCCTGAACGCGCTGTGGGTGGCGGATGCGACGGTGCTGAAGGCGCGTGATGGACGGCTGCATCTGGCGGCCATCATGGATTCCGCCTCGCGCCGCATCGTGGGCTGGGCCTTTGGTCGGCGCAACACGGCGGAACTCGCCTGCCGCGCACTGCGGATGGCGGTGATGGCGCGGAAGCGTCCCGAAAGCGGCTGGTTCATCCACCACTCCGACCACGGCAGCCAGTACACCTCGGCGGCGTTCCGGCAGCTGTGCGAGCAGCTGAAGGTTAGGCAGTCGATGGGTCGTGTCGGGAACTGCTATGACAACGCCCAGATCGAGTCCTGGTTTGGCCGCCTCAAGGTGGAGCATGCGAACGACCTGGCGGGCCGCGCGGCGGCGGAACTGGAGGTGCTGACGATCCGCTGGATCGAAGCGTGGCACAACCGCCAGCGCGTTCATGGTGTGCTGGGCTGCAGCCCAGCACAC
>JAAXHB010000303.1 GCA_012271125.1 Actinomycetota bacterium
GGCAGACGCGCTAGCTTGAGGGGCTAGTGCCCGCAAGGGCGTGGGGGTTCAAGTCCCCCCTCCGACACACCTATTAATTGCCCCAAACCGGCATCGCAAAACGCCTTCATAGCGTGTGGTAATTTGGAGCATCCACTCCCCACCGCACTTGGTGCTGAAGTGTCATACCGGTTCTATATAAATAGAGCCGTGAGTAATACAAAGCCAGCACTGGTGTCGGTTGGATACGAAGGCCGCAGCATTCATGAGTTCGTGGATGTTTTGGCTAGTCGGAACGTCGACCTTTTGGTCGATGTCCGATTGAACGCCATCTCCCGCAAGAAAGGTTTTTCAAAAACCGCACTTGCGAACGCACTAAATGAGCAAGGCATCGAATACCGCCACGAACGAGAACTAGGTAATCCAAAAGACAACCGAGAGCCCTTCCGCCAAGGACTCCCAGAAGCGCGAGTTCGTTACAACGAACACCTAAGCAATGGTGTCGCAGCAACGTGTCAAAAAGTTATTGAGCTAGCTAGAGAACGTCGAGTCGCATTGATGTGTTATGAGCTAGCCCATGAAGAGTGCCACCGGTCATCCATATTCGACCAAGCACAAAAAATGTTCCCAAAAATGGAAATTATGAAGCTCTAGACCTGAAAGGAGCAGCCATGACTCAAGAGACAACCCTTGAAGTCATGGTGCTCGTAAAAGCCGCTACATGGGGCCTCGAAATTCTTGAATATGCACTCCATCACATATGTGGTAGAGTGCATATGGAGGTGCAACTTCACCCACTTTTCAAGAGTTGGCTTAATGAGTTGGCAGACGACCTTGAAGTCTTGGTAGAAGTAATGGCACTAATTAATGCGCTTGAGAAACATGGCCGTGATCTCGGAGATCCAGAGAGTCATCCGGTCAGTACAGCGAGTTACGACCTCCATGCGCTGCGCCGATTTCCACCAACAGAAACCACGCCGTACGCGGAAGGCCCTCCTGTGCTCAGGATTCTCTTCGGCTATGTCCAAGATAACTCTGGCAATGAGCTTGCCGTAGTCACATTGGGCGGCGACAAGACCGAACTTGGTAATCGGTGGTACCAGGCGAACGTCACCCAAGCCCAGGATCGACTAGACCAGTGGTGCCAACACAACCCAACCTACAAACCGATTGTGAAACGAGGAGGGCTTCGATGACTGCTCAAAGAAAACCACTACCTGTTGATGACAAAAGCATTGACGATGTCGAAGAGGGTGCTTGGGATCAAGACAACACCCCAGCGCGGTTCTATGAACTGCTGCGAGGCGATGAGCGTGCCCAAGCCCTGTTCGAAGCAGCGGTTCAGGAGATAGATGAGCATCAAGCCACGCTCGCCCAGGTTCGGAAGGCACAGGCATTGTCGCAGGTGAGGCTCGCAAGTCTTCTTGACATGGATCAGTCTGAAGTCTCCAGACTTGAACGGCGTTGCGATATGCGCTTGTCAACGCTCCGGTCGTTTATTCGAGCAGCGGGGGGCGATCTTCAACTCATCGCAACATTCCCCGACGCAACACCAGTCCACTTGCTGGTGGGCGAGGACATGACACAGGAGGAGGTGAGAGAAATGGCAAAAAAAGAAAAAACAGGAAAGAAGGCCGCATCAGACGCTGGCAAGACTCTTAGGTCGAAGTCAGCGTCGAAGGCAGAAAAAACTTCAGCTGCGAGCGCGCTAGCTCAAAGGGGCAATCAGAAGGTGACCCGCAAGAAGGCAGCCTCCGAAGCTGGCAAGACGCTTGGGTCGAAGTCAGCGCCAAAAGCGGCCGCTGGTAGCACGCTGACTCAGCGCTCGCGCAAAAAGAGCCGCTAGCAAATCAACGCGGTGTGGCGACTGCGCGTAGCTGTCAGGTTCGCTTGAGCGAAAGACCCGTCCTCGGGGGTCTCCTTGAGCTAATCCCCGCGCCGGCACACCATCACTGAGGGTTCTCTAGCCTTGTTCGTGTGAAGCGGGTTGTTGTTGGGGTGACGGGGGCGAGTGGGTCGATTTACGGCATACGCCTGCTCGGGACGTTGGCAGCGATGCCGGAGGTCGAAACACACCTCGTAATCACCTCATCAGGACGGCTCACCATCGGCATCGAAACAGACCAAAGCCTCGACGAAATCGAAACCAAAGCCGATCACGTACACAAAAACAGCAACATCGCCGCACCAATCGCTAGCGGGTCGTTTCAAACCGATGGAATGATCGTCGCACCTTGTTCGATGAAGACGTTGTCGGCAATTGTCAACTCATATTCGGACAACCTCCTAACCAGAGCCGCCGACGTCACGCTCAAAGAAAAACGCCCGCTCGTGCTGATGCCGCGAGAAACCCCGTTACACGCCGGACACACTCGCCTGCTGCATCATGCCGCCGAAATGGGAATCGTCATTGCTC
>JAAXHB010000304.1 GCA_012271125.1 Actinomycetota bacterium
TAACTGTTATATAACAGTTATATGTTACTGTTATATAACAGTATATAGAAGTGTTATATAACCGTTATATAATAGTGACATATAACTGTTATATAACAGTTCTATATACAACTGTTATATAACAGTTATATACTGCTGTGATGTAACAGTTTAATAGAACTGTTATATAACAGTTATATAGAACTGTTATATAACAGTTACATATAACTATGCAACTGTTATATAACAGTTCTATACAACTGTTATATAACGGTTATATATGATGTTCTAAAACAGTTATATAAATGTTATATAACAGTTCTATATAACTGTTATATAACAGTAACATATAACTGTTATATAACACTTCTATATACTGCTGTTATATAACAGTTGTATATAACTGTTATATAACAGCAGTATATAACTGTTATATAACAGTTCTATCTATATATATATAAACTGTTATATAACACTTCTATGTACTGCTGTTATATAACAGTTCTATGTAACTGTTATATAACTGTCTATACAACTGTTATATAACACTTCTATACAACTGTTATATAACAGTTATATATGATGTTATAAAACAGTTATATAGAACTGTTATATAACAGTTACATAGAACTGTTATATAACAGCAGTACATAGAAGTGTTATATAACATCATATATAACTGTTATATAACAGTTGTATAGACAGTTATATAGAACTGTTATAACAGTTATAGGTAACTGTTATATAACAGTTCTATAGAACTGTTATAACAGTTATAGGTAACTGTTATATAACAGTTATATACAACTGTTATATAAATGTTATATAACAGTTCTATATAACTGTTATATAACAGTAACATATAACTGTTATATAACACTTCTACATACTGCTGTTATATAACTGTTATATAACAGCAGTATATAACTGTTATATAACAGTTCTATATATATATATATAAACTGTTATATAACAGTTCTATATATATATATAAACTGTTATATAACACTTCTATTTACTGCTGTTATATAACAGTTCTATGTAACTGTCTATACAACTGTTATATAGCAGTTATATATGATGTTATAAAACAGTTATATAGAACTGTTATATAAATGTTATATAACAGTTCTATATAACTG
>JAAXHB010000305.1 GCA_012271125.1 Actinomycetota bacterium
TGGTGTCGGCGGAGTTGGTGGAGTTGGCTACTGATTTGCGCGAAGACGAGGAGGTGACGCTCGTTGAGGTTGTGCCTCTGGTGGAGAAGATCGCTGAGCGGGCACAGGCTCGCACCGGTCGTGAGGTAGTGGTGCGAGTTGAGCGGGCGGTGGAGGTGGAGGCTCGACCTGAGGCGTTGACCCGAGCGCTGCGCAACTTGGTCGACAACGCCATCAAATTCAGTAATGGTGGCGGAGTGCCAGAGCGCGTAGATAACGAGAGGTCCGTGGCATCGTCTCCTAAGACGATGCCCATCAACATCCCCATCAACATCATTGTTGATGGGGCAGCGGTGACGGTTCATGATGCCGGGCCGGGGATTCCCGAAGAAGACCGTGAGCGAGTGTTTGAGAGGTTCCATCGGCTGGACTCAACCCGTGACTTGCCGGGCTCTGGGCTAGGGCTCGCGATTGTTCGCCAAGTTGCCGATGTTCACGGCGGCAGCGTGGAAATTTCTGATTCGCCGCTCGGTGGTGTTGCAGTGACGTTTTCTATTCCTGAAATGGACTCTGTTTAGTTTTTAGCTCTCTTCGATTCCAAGAACGGCGGTGACGTTTAGGGCGTCGCCTTCTGCCGTGTTCAGGGTTTCGACTCGGCCTGCTGCGCACACGTCGGCTTCCACCAGTGCCAATGTGTCAAGCCGATCTTGGGTGTCGGTGACAGTTGCGGTGGTTATCGGAGTGCGCAAGGGCTGCTTGGCTTCGGACTTGACCCGGCGCAGAGCGTGTAGCACCTCAGCAGCGATAAGGCTTGGAGTGCTGTCAATGCCGTTTGCCAGTTCACGTAGACGATCCGCCGACGGCCAGCCTGATGTGTGAACCGAAGTGTCGTGCCACCAGCGCCACACTTCTTCGCTTACGAAAGGCAAAAACGGCGCAAATAGTTGTTGAAGCACCTCTAACGCACAACGCAGCCCGGCTCGAGCTGATTGGGCAGCTTCGTCGCCTTGTTCGCCGTAGGCACGCACCTTGACAAGCTCAATATGGTCGTCGGTGAATGACCAAAAGAATGACTCTGTGCGCTCTAACGCACGGGCATAGTCAAAGGCTTCAAAGGCTGCGGTGGCTTCGTCAACGGTGTCAGCCAGCCGCGCTAGCAGAGAACGGTCTAGCTGGTTGTTGATAGCGGTACCAGCTAGGTCGTGCCCGTTGCTGATGGGCGTCGCACTATGGTGCGACGCCACGGATTGCTCGTTAGTGACGGCGCTCGTGGCGTCGGCACCATTATTTATTGCGCGCTCTGGCAGCCCAACGTCGTCCATAGCATCAAGCGCGAGAACAAATTTGGAGGCGTTGAGCAGTTTTACGGCGAGGCGGCGTCCGATTTTGAGCTGCTGCTCATCGAACGCTGTGTCGGTTCCGGGGCGTCCGCTTGCTGCCCAGTAGCGCACAGCGTCGGCACCAAATTGCTCCAACAAATCAGTTGGCACTACCACATTGCCGACTGATTTGGACATTTTCTTACGATCCGGGTCGAGAATCCAACCCGACAGGGCGCAGTGATGCCAAGGGGTGCCGTCGTTGTTGAAATGCGCTCGCACAACCGTTGAAAACAGCCATGTGCGGATGATGTCGTGAGCTTGAGGGCGCATGTCCATCGGATAGGTCAAGGCGTGGAGCGTGTCGTCGGTGCGCCAGCCGGTTGCGATTTGAGGTGTGAGCGACGACGTTGCCCAGGTGTCCATCACGTCGGGGTCGCCAATGAACCCACCAGGCTCGCCACGCTGAGATTCGTCAAAGCCTGTGGGAGTATCGGCTGACGGGTCAATGGGCAGAGTGGCATGGTCGGGGTTGATGGGGGCGTCAAAGTTCACGTCGCCGCCGTCGTCAATGGGGTACCAAAGCGGGATGGGTACGCCGAAGTAGCGCTGGCGGCTGATGAGCCAGTCGCCGTTTAGTCCTTCGACCCAGCTTTGATAGCGGGACTGCATGTAGGCGGGCACCCAGTTCATCTGGGTGCCTCGGTCGATCAGGGCTTGGCGTAGTTGTGGGTCTCTGCCGCCGTTGCGGATGTACCACTGCCGGCTGGCGACGATTTCGAGGGGCTTGTCGCCTTTTTCGAAGAACTTGACGGGGTGGGTGAT
>JAAXHB010000306.1:0-159 GCA_012271125.1 Actinomycetota bacterium
CTTTCTCTCTTTGTCTTCAAGATAGCCTTGACCCTCATTAATGGCGTTCTCTTCCAGAATTTCGCCGACATGGTCACGATGGACATCTATAAATCTTTCAAAGCGTTGTCCAAATAAAAAAAGCTTCTCTCTCACCTCCTGAAGATTATGATCATCAGT
>JAAXHB010000306.1:295-1001 GCA_012271125.1 Actinomycetota bacterium
AAGTGTTCTGTCGCACTTTGTAATAAACTTGAAATGGATGGTCGGAGGACAGTACTAGTAAACCCAATAATAAGTATCGCCACCATCACCACCATCATCATCATCATCATCATCATCATCATCATCATCAACAACAACAACAACAACAACAATAATAATAAGAAAAATAATAGTTTACTGTTATTTTTATTGAGGATGTTTTATGATGATTATTGTTATTTATATCAAAGCCGCTCATGAATAACGTATTCTTTACTTCCAACATTTAGACGTAACTTGATTGACACAATGACGTAATTTGATGTCATTCAGTGAAGTCATTCATTTTTAAAGAAAGATTGTGGCTCCTTGTTGTGCTTTGAGTTTGTGTTTTTTTGGTGTTATGAAATATTAGTATAGCGCTTATTCATGGCAGAAACCGCTTAAGTCTCGTTATATCTCTGATCATATCCTCGCAGATGATGATACCCGATTCTTCGTTGCATGCCCGTGTTACTAGTAAAACGTTCAAAATATCTTGCTTATACAACCACCTTTCGCCTGAAGGACACGTTACTTTTATGGTCAACCGATATCACGAATAGCAGCTAAATTCCAATACAAACTCCAATTATTACGGACTCTCGCTGTTATGGACACTATCTCATGGTCTAGAGGTCGTCCGCATGCTAAAAGGATTGTACTTCCCTACAAAGATCTTGAAGCC
>JAAXHB010000307.1 GCA_012271125.1 Actinomycetota bacterium
CCGAGCAGATCATTTGATCATCGGTAATCAGTTGCCACGACACTCCAGGTGGGACATACGCGACTCGTGCCATTTGCTCGAACACGCTGCTGCGCTCAAGAGACGCGGTCAGCTGATCGGTGCCCTCGCCGATGACAACATTTCCGACACCGGACAAGACAACGATTGCGGTTTCGCGATCATTGCAACGCCCTTGGATTGGCGTGCCGGCGGCGACTTGCTTGATCTCAAATGCCAAGTATTTCCAACCGGCAGCTTCAGGCGTTATCGCTAATTCAGCTGTCGTCGGATCGGCACGCAGCGGTCCTGAGCGCATGGCACCACTTAGCAGCCGCCTTGTCGTTGTTTCAATCGTCACGCAGCTAACCCTTCATGTTCAACTCGGAACCGCCTCAACAGCTCCCGCACATCAGGTGGCTCATAGCCCAATACGTCACGAGTGCGTGCCACCGTCAGAGATGTGTCATAGGGAACCGGAAAACTCGGTGCCGGATCGGGAGCGACCACCTCAATCAGGCTTGAGTCCAGCTCAAACACTTCACAAGCCAGCTGCGCTAGTTCCATCCGAGTGGTCGCTGACGCCCCAACGGCATGAAACACGCCGTCAGCTCCAGCAGTGTTTGCGATTCGCCAGATCACCTCGCCGCATTCGCTCGCCAACGCCGGTGTCGCCACCATGTTGATCTGATCCGACTCCCACAGCTCAAATCGCTCCCCTGCTTCGAGCGCTGCGACTATGGAGGTCACTAGATAGCCGAAACCGGCGTCTTGGATTCGAGGAGTGCTTGCCCGTGCCCGATGCAGTCCGCTGACTGCTGCCACCCGCGCCACGCAGCCGCCACGTGTCAACGCCGCCATTTCGCTTGCCATTTTCAACACGCCGTAAAAGTTGATTGGATTGGGCGGGGTTTCTTCATCGGCACCTCCCTGGGTTCCGTCAAAAACCCAGTCGGTTGAGATGACGATGAACTTCGCACCCGCCGAAGCTGCAGCGTCGGCGAGAGTTTCGGTGGTCTCCACATAGCTGCGCCATGCCAGGGATCGGTCGGCGAGGCAGCGGTCGAAGTCGTTGAGGATCATGGAGTGAACCACGACATCTGGAGCAAAACTTTTGACGCTTGCAGCTGCGGTGTCAAGGTCTAATAGGTCGAGTTTTTCTGTCTGCGCTCCCCAGAAAGCGTCTGCTGATTCCGGCACATAGGAATTGACCGGACACAAGCTCTCTATACCTCTGTTTGCTATACCGGCGTTTGCTGCACCTCTATCGGCGAAGACCTTGACGATGTTGGAGCCAACAAACCCGGTACCACCGGTTATATACGCCCGCATCTAACCGGTCACTATTTCTTCGGCCACTATTTCTTCAGTTCGAACCGGACGGTTTTCCCGCACCGACTTCCAGGCAGCTAGCCCGATTACTAGCGGTGCTCTGCCATCGTTGGCTGTCACCGGCGAGGGTGCTCCTCGAACCACCGATGCAAACGTCTCCCATTCCGCCAGATAAGACGGGATGTAACGCTCGATAAAGAAATGCGGCAACGGCGGTGCCTGCAGCCCGGCGTCACCCATGTAGGACGCCGTTGCGGTGTGGGGATTGTGTGATGCGACCATCCCGCCTGAGCCAAACGCCTCAACTCGCTGGTCATAGCCGTAGGCGGCTTGACGGCTGTTGTCGATTTGGGTGATCGCACCATTGGCGTGGGTCAGGGTGATTGCTGCGGTGTCGAGGTCACCGGCTTCGCCGATTGCTGGATCGACTCGCACCGCTCCGGTGGCGTAGACCTCGGTTACTTCGCTGTCGGTGACGAATCGTGCCATGTCAAAGTCGTGGATGGTCATGTCGGCGAATATTCCGCCGGAGACCTTGATGTAGTCGATGGGCGGCGGTGCTGGGTCACGGCTGGTTATGCGCACGAGATGTACGTCGCCGATGTCGCCAGCAGCAACACGATCTCGCACATAGCGATGCGCCGGGTCAAAGCGCCGGTTGAACCCCACCTGAACCTGTATCCCCGCTGATTCAACCTCTGCAAGGGCGCGGTCGACTTCGGGCAAGTCCAACGACAGTGGCTTTTCCACGAAGGCTGGCTTGCCGGCTTGAGCGACTTCGGTGAGCAAATCCATGTGCGTGTCGGTGGATGAGCAGATGGCGACGGCGTCAACGTCATCAGCAGCGATGACCTCAGATGCGCTGCCATATACACGAGCACCGAAGTCTCCGGCGACGCCTTGTGCTGCAGGGTCATAGACGTCATAAACCGCGGTCAGTTCAACTTCGGCGACTCTTGTTGAAATCAGCTCGGCATGGAGTTTGCCGATTCGCCCGCAGCCGAGCAACCCAATTCGCACCGGCTCCCCAATCCGCACCGGCTCCATCGTTGATTCTGTCATCTTGTCCCCTCTAAGTCTGAGACGATTCTGCCGTTGCGTACCGT
>JAAXHB010000308.1 GCA_012271125.1 Actinomycetota bacterium
GTCTTCCATCAGGACGGGTTCTTGTTCGGCGGTGATGTTTTGTAGGCGTTGTGTGGATGCCCAGGGGCCGGTTTCGGGTTCGTCTGCTGTGGCGATGTCGTCTCCGAAGACGGATCGTCCGGCGCTGACGCCGACGTCTTGGGGCATTTGGTTGCCTTGTTGGGCTTGGTTGCCTTGGTTGCCCTGTGGGTTGCCACTGGCGGGGTTGCCACCGGCTGGTGGCGTGGATGGGTTTTGGTCGCTCATGGTTACACCTCTAGTAGTTCTTCTTCTTTGCGCTTTTGGGCGTCGTCGATTTGGGATTCGTGGGTGCGGGTGACGTCGTCGACCTTGTCAAGTGCCCACTTCAGGTCGTCTTCGGAAATGCCGTCTTTGCCTAGCTCCTCGAGGTCTTTTCGAGCGTTGCGGCGCAGGCCTCTGATCTGGTTGCGGAAATCCTCGGCCATGTTGGAGACCATTTTCGCCATGTCACGGCGGCGTTCTTCGGTGAGCTGCGGGAAGGCGAGGCGCACGACGGTGCCGTCTTCGGTTGGGGCGATTCCGAGCTGGGATTGTTGGATTGCCTTGACGACTGCTCCAACGTTGGCCTTGTCGTGCGGGGTGATCGTGAGCAGGCGAGCTTCGGGGATGGAAAAGCTGGCGACTTGTTGCATCGGCATGGACACGCCGTATGCCTCGACTTGGAGGGTCTCCACGAGGGCGGAGCTGGCTCGACCGGTGCGCACCTTTGAGAAGTCACGGCGCGCTGCGGAGATGGCGTCGTTCATCTTCTCACCTGTTTCGGCAAGGACAAGTTCAACGAGTTCTTCACTCATGCCCTGTTTTCATGTAGAACCTGCTCTAGTCGTCGTCCGTGCCGGCACTCGTGGCGTCAGCACCATCATTATTGGCACAAACTAGGGTACCGACGGCCCCTCCTTCAAGTAGAGATATTAGGTTCTGCGGACCCATCAGGTCAAAAACCACGATTGGGATGTTGTTGTCCATACACAATGTGGTGGCTGTGGCGTCCATGACGGCGAGGCCCTGGTTTAGGACGTCTAGATAGGTGAGGCGGTCGATTCGGGTGGCTTCGGGGTCGGTGTTGGGGTCGGCGGTGTAGATGCCGTCGACGCCTGAGTGTGTGCCTTTGAGCAGGACTTTTGCGGCGACTTCGGCGGCTCGCAGAGCAGCTGCGGTGTCGGTGGTGAAGAAGGGATTGCCGGTGCCTGCGGCGAAGATGACGACCCTGCCCTTTTCAAGGTGGCGTTTGGCTCGCCGTGAAATGTAAGGCTCAGCGAATTGCGCCATTTGGATGGCGGTAAGGACCCTGGTTGGTTGGCCGAGCTTTTCGAGGGCGTCTTGAAGGGCGAGGGCGTTGATGACCGTGGCGAGCATGCCCATATGGTCGGCTTGGGCTCGGTCCATGCCTTCGCCTTGGCTGCCACGCCATAAGTTGCCGCCGCCAACGACGATGGCGAGCTCGAGGTCGAATTCGCTGCGGGCGTTTAGGACGTTGGTGGCGATTTTGCGGACGGTGTCGTTGTCTATGCCGACGTTGTGTCCGTCAGTGCCGGCGCTCGTGGCGTCGGCACCATCGTTATAGCCGGCGCTCGTGGCGTCGGCACCATCGTCAGTACCGGCAAAGGCTTCGCCTGAGATTTTTAGTAGGACACGGTCCCAGCGGGGGGTGCGTTTTTGTTTAGGCACCTATTAGGACTTGTTTGAACCCGACGATTTTGCCCTTGCCTACGCTTTGAGCGACGGTGGTTTTGTCGCCGTGGAGTCCTTGTTCGAGCAGGACTCGCTGGGCGTACCAGCCTCGCATGCGTCCTTCGACGATTTTGTCTAGGGCTTCTTCGGGTTTGCCTTCGGCTTTGGTGATTTCTCGCAGGGCGGCACGTTCACGGTCGGCTTCTTCGTCGGGGACGTCGTCTGAGCTGAGGTATTCGGGTTTGGCGAATGCGACATGTAGGGCGACCTGATGTAAGTCGTCGCTGTTGACATCTTGTCCTTCGACGATGACGGCGTTGACGCCGCGTCCGTCTTGGCGGTGTACGTAGGTGTCAACAGCGTTGCCGGCAGCGGCTTGAATGATTTCGACGGTGCCGACTTCGACGTTTTCTTTGAGGGTGAGTTTGAGGTCTTCGAGGGCGGCGGCGTGGTTGTCGACGGCGGCTGTGCCGTTGTTTAGGACGTCATCGGCGAGGGTTTGGGTGAGCTGTGTGAAAGCGTCGTTTTTGGCTGAGAAGTCGGTTTCGCATTTGAGCAAGACGATGGCGGCGGTGGTGTCGTTGGCGGCGACAGCAACTGCGCCTTGGGTGTTTTCTCGGTCGGCTCGGGCGTCGGCTTTGGCGAGGCCTTGTTCGCGAAGTAGCTGGGTGGCGGCTTCGGCGTCGCCGTTGGCTTCTGTAAGGGCGCGCTTGGCGTCCATCATTCCGGCACCGGTGGTGTCACGCAGTGCTTTTACATCAGCTGCTGAAATCGTCATTATGAGTCCTCGCTTGTTGTGCCGGCGCTCGTGGCGTCGGCACCATCGTCAATGCCGGCACTCGTGGCGTCGGCACCGTCGTCGTTAATAGCGGCGACTCGGGCTTCGCGTTCGGCTGCTTCGGTCGCTGCAGCGTCACGGGCATGGGCTTGGGCTTCAGCGTGTTCGGCTTCCTCGGCTTCGCTGCGGGCGGGAGCAGACATCTCGGCACGCTTGGAATAGATGAAACGGCCTTCTTGGACGGCGTCGGAGATGACCCGGCTCATGAGACGGCCTGAGCGGATCGCGTCGTCGTTGCCTGGAATGGCGAAATCGACAAGGTCGGGGTCGCAGTTGGTGTCGAC
>JAAXHB010000309.1 GCA_012271125.1 Actinomycetota bacterium
CGAGTCGTTGAAATAGACGCCCAAGGCGAAGTCGGCGACAGCGCCCTCATCGCCGCCGACGGCCTCACCATCGCCACCGCCGCACGCCTCGCCCGCAATCAGCGCATGCCGCTCATTGTGCGAGTGGCGTCGTCGGGTTCAGACATCAACGAAGGCGTCGCCACGCTCAACGCCTGGGGCTCCGCCGCAGCCGAAATGACCCGCTGCTCAGGCACGGTACCGATGATCATGATCGTCACCGGCCCCACAGTTTCAGGCCCTGCGCTGATGCTCGGCCTGTCTGATTTTGTCATCATGACCGCCGAGGCGTACGCCTTCGTCGTCGGCCCGCACATGGTCGAAGCCTTCACCGGCATGCCCGTCGACCGTGAAGCACTCGGCGGCCCCCACACCCACCTCACCCGCTCCGGCGTCGCCGATTTCGTTGTCACCGACGAAGCCGAAGCCAACGAACTCCTCGCCGAACTGCTTGCATACATCGGCGACCATTGCGACACCGAACCGCCCCGCATCGCCACCGCAGACCCGACCGACCGAGACGTCCCCGAAGCCTTCGAAACCCTCCCAGCGGATGCCTCCGGCAGCTACGACGTGCGAGACGTCATCGCATCCATTGTCGACGATGGCATCATCCTCGAACCCCACGCCGACTGGGCCGGCAACCTCATCACCGCCTTCGCTTCAATAGGCGGACGAGCCATCGGCGTTGTCGCCAACCAACCCCAAACCCTCGCCGGCACCCTCGATATCGCCGCCTCACGCAAAGGCGGACGCTTCGTAGCGTTTTGCGACGCCTTCAATCTGCCCCTCGTCACCTTCGTCGATACCTCCGGCTTTTACCCCGGCAAAGACCTCGAATGGCGCGGCATGATCCGCTACGGCGCACAGATGGCATTCGCCTACGCCCGAGCCACCGTCCCCAGGGTCAATGTCACCCTGCGCAAAAGCTACGGCGGCGCTTACATCGTCATGGATTCCAAAACCATGGGCAACGACGTCGCCCTAGCATGGCCATCAGCCGAAATCGCCGTCATGGGTGCCAAAGGCGCCGTGGAAATCCTGCACCGCAACGCGGAGCCCGCCGAACGTGCCGAGCTCGAAGCCGACTACGAACAACGCCTGTTGAACCCCTATGTCGCCGCCGAACGAGGCAGCGTCGACGCCGTGATCGACCCCGCCAGCACCCGCCGAGAAATTCACGCCGCCCTGGAAATGCTTGCCTCCAAACGTGAACAGCTCCCCCGCCGCCGCCACGACAACACACCCCTATAACACGCCTCCATTACGAGCCTTGTAGCGTCAAGTTGTGACAGAGTCCATCACAATCACCGACAACCGCACCGGTGACAGCATCGAAATCCCCATCACCAACGGCGGCGTGGACTCAACCGCCTGGGCAAAGCTCCTGCCGGGCATCTGGTTCCACGACCCCGGCTTCGTCACCACCTCAGCAACCGAAAGCGCCATCACCGAACTCGACGGCGAAGCCGGCATCCTGCGCTACCGGGGCTA
>JAAXHB010000310.1 GCA_012271125.1 Actinomycetota bacterium
GCCACGCTCGACCCGACCACCCGCCGTCTCAACCTCCCCGGCGGAGAAACCGTGCTAGTAACCGACACAGTTGGTTTCGTGCGCAAACTGCCACACCATCTCGTGAAAGCATTCACCACCACACTCGACGTGGTGCGAGACGCCAACCTGCTTCTCCATGTGGTCGACGCCTCCGGTCCAGACCCTGAAGGCTCAATCGCTGCAGTCCGCGAAGTGCTCGCCGAAATCGGTGCCGACACCGTGCCGGAACTGCTCGTCTACAACAAAACGGATCTTCTAGATTCCCCTGACCACAACTCGTTCCGTTCCAACGGCTCACGCCCGCCTGATGCTTCGGTATCAGCTCACACCGGCGAAGGTATAGAAGACCTAGTCGCCATCATCGGCCAACGCATCCGTGCCACAACCCAGGTAGTAGAGCTGATGATCCCCTGGGAAGCCGGAGACATCGCCGCAAGCGTCTTCAGACGAGGCCAAGTCCTGTCAAACGTCTCCACCGAAGAAGGCCAACGCTTCCGTGCTCGCCTAACACCAGAAGCCATAGGTGACTTGAATCCCTACATAGTCCCAACCGCGTCTGCCTGACCCCACCTAGTCCATCCCCAGCCTCCAACACATATGACCACCGACACCCCGTTCGTTCCACCCGCATACCCCTATGAACGTCTTGAACCCTTACGCCAAGCCGCCAACCAACATGAACAGGGTGTAATCGACTGCTCAATCGGAACTCCTACTGATCCACCGCCACCTCAAGTCCTACAAGCCCTCGCCAACTCCAATAGCGAACGCGGCTATCCGCCCTCCATCGGCACACCCCAATACCGTCAAGCCGCGGCCCAATGGATGTCCTGTCGTTTCAGTATCGACGTCGACCCAGACACTTCCGTCGCAGCCTGTATCGGCACCAAAGAATTTGTCGCATCGCTACCGCATTATTTGCGCTTAGCTAACCCGCATCTAGACACGGTGCTTTATCCAGCAGTGTCGTACCCGTCTTATGGGATGGGTGCCCAACTTGCCGGATGTCGCGCAGTGCCCGTTGCCACAAATGAGAACTTTCGTCTCGATCTTTCAAGCATTTCCCAAGACGA
>JAAXHB010000311.1 GCA_012271125.1 Actinomycetota bacterium
TTGTCGATGAACAACAGCACGTCCTGGTTTTGGACGTCACGGAAATACTCAGCGAGGGTGACGCCAGCGAGGCCGACACGGAGGCGCACGCCAGGGGGTTCGTCCATCTGGCCGAACATGAGGGCTGCCTTGTCGAGCACGGAGGTTTCGCCGTCGCCCATTTTGGTTTCAGCCATCTCTAGGAACAGGTCGGTGCCTTCACGGGTGCGCTCGCCGACGCCGGCGAACACGGACACGCCGCCGTGGTTGGTGGCGACGCGGGTGATCATCTCGGTTATGAGCACGGTTTTGCCCACGCCGGCGCCGCCGAAGAGGCCGATTTTGCCGCCGAGCTTGTAGGGGGTGAGCAGGTCGATGACCTTGATGCCGGTTTCGAACATTTGCGCGGTGGGTTCGAGGGCGTCAAAGGGTGGGGCTTGCTGGTGGATTTCGCGGTGCTCTTTGGTGTCGTGGCCGGGGGTGTCTAAGCAGTCGCCCATGACGTTCCAGATGTGGCCGAGAGTGTCGTCGCCGACAGGAACCTGCAAGCCGTGACCGGTGTTTTGAACCGGCGTGCCGCGGACCAGGCCGTCTGTGGGTTTCATGGCGATGGCGCGGACACGGCTGTCGCCGATGTGTTGAGCGACTTCGGCGGGGACGAGGACGACTTCGCCGTCGACGTTGATGTTGAAGCGGACTTCGGTGTTGATTTCGGGCAGGTGCTGGGGAGGGAACTCGACGTCTACCACCGGACCGGCGATAGCGACGATTCTGCCTTCCTTATGGCCATTGGCTTTATGTTCGTTGGCTGTGTTCATTGGGGGCTCCTTCGTTGGTTCTTAGCTGGCTAGAGCTGGCTCTTGCTCTAGCAATAGTTCGGTGAGGTCATTGTCGCCATAATCGTCGCCATAGTCATCATTGTCGGCTGATAGGGCTTCGGCACCGCCAACAATTTCCATGATCTCGGTGGTGATGGCGTCTTGGCGGGCTTGGTTCATTTGGCGTGACAGCTTGACGATTAGATCCTCGGCGTTGTCGGTGGCGGCTTTCATAGCTCGTTGGCGTGAGGCGTGTTCAGAGGCCGCGGCGTCGAGCAGCGCACCGTAGAGGCGGGCTTCGGTGTAGCGAGGCAGCAACGACTCGAGCACGCCCTCAGGGGAGGGTTCGAACTCGAAACTGGCGGCGCGTTCGCCAGATTCGCCGCCAACTTCGGCAATAGTGGAGGTGTCCTCGAGGGGTAGGAAGCGGCGCACGACGACACGTTGGGTGCCCATGGAGACGAACTCGGTGTAGATGAGCTCGACCTGGTCAACGTTGCCGTTGATGAAGTCGGAAGCGACGGCTTCGGCGACGATGCGTGCGTCGTCATAAGTGGGGTTGTCGCTGAAACCGGAGAAGGTATGGTCGATGCGGTAGTTGCGGAAGCGGA
>JAAXHB010000312.1 GCA_012271125.1 Actinomycetota bacterium
CGGATTTCGAGGTCGCGCATGGCGATGCGGTAGCCGGAGCCGAGTTCGGTGGATTCGCCGATGGTTTTGAGGCGTTCGTATGCCCGTTCGGACAGGACCTTGTTGGGCGGGTAGAACAAGTAAGCGTAGGCGCGGCGCTGCGAGCGTCCGACCCGGCCTCTGATTTGGTGGAGTTGGCCGAGGCCGAGGCGGTCGGCACGGTCGACGATGAGGGTGTTGACGGTGGGCATGTCGATGCCGGATTCGATGATCGTGGAGCACACGAGCACGTCATATTGGTGCTCGGAGAAGTCGAGGACGATTTGTTCGAGGATGGCTTCGTCCATCTGACCGTGCGCGACGGCAACACGAGCTTCGGGCACAAGTTTTCGGACACGCTGAGCCGCGGCGTCGATTTCGGTGACCCTGTTGTGGACGTAAAAAACTTGGCCTTCTCTTAGCAGTTCGCGCCGTATGGCTTCGGCGATGGGACGGTCTTCTTGTTCGCCGACGTAGGTGAGAATTGGTTGGCGGTCTTCGGGCGGGGTGTGCAGCAGCGACATATCACGGATGCCGGTGAGGCTCATTTCGAGGGTGCGCGGCACGGGCGTGGCGCTGAGGGTCAATACGTCGAGGTCAGCTCGCAGGGCTTTGATGGCTTCTTTGTGGCGCACGCCAAAGCGTTGCTCTTCGTCGATGACGAGCAGGCCGAGTTTTTTGAATTTGACATCCGCGGAGAGCATTCTGTGGGTGCCGATGACGACGTCGACTTCGCCGGATGCAGCTCGGGTGACGACGTCTTTTGCTTCGGCGGCTGAAAGGAAGCGGCTGAGCATTTCGACTCGGATCGGGAATGGCTCGAATCGTTCGCGGAAGGTTTGGGCGTGCTGGTTGGCGAGCAGTGTGGTCGGGACTAAAACGGCGACTTGGTAGCCGTCTTGGACGGCTTTGAAGGCGGCTCGCACGGCGATTTCGGTTTTGCCGAAGCCGACGTCACCGACTATGAGGCGATCCATCGGGGTTTGGCGTTCCATGTCGGCTTTGACTTCATCGACGGCGCGGAGCTGGTCTCGGGTTTCGACGTACTCGAAAGCGTCTTCGAGTTGTTGTTGCCAAGGCTCGTCGGGGGCGAAGGCGTGGCCGTTAGCGGTGAGTCGTTGTTGATATAGGAAGACGAGGTCGTCGGCGATTTCGGCGACAGCGGCTTTGACTCGGCTTTTTGTGGCTGCCCAGTCTGAGCCGCCCATTTTTGACAGGGTGGGTGTGTCGCCGCCGGTGTAGTGACGCACGAGGTCGACTTGGTCCGACGGGACGTAGAGCTTATCTTCGCCTCGGTATGCGAGCAGCATGAACTCGCGTTCGGAGCCGGCGACGGTGCGTTTGACCATGCCTTCGAAGCGGGCGACTCCGTGGGTTTGGTGGACGACGTAGGAGCCGATCTCTAAGTCGTCGTAGAAGCGTTGGGTGTCTCGGCGGGCTTTGGCTGCGGCTCTGCGGGCGTCGCGGTTGCGGGTTGCTGCTGTTCGGGAGGGTCGGCGTCTGCCGGTGATGTCTCGTGAGGCGAGCACGGCGACTTTGGAAGTGTCGATGATCGCTCCGGCTTCTAGGTCGACGGGCACAGGAGGTTGAGTCAGGGTGACGCCGTGTTCGGTTAGTAAACGGTGAAGTCTTTGCGCGGCGGCAGTGCCTTGGCCGCACACGACGACGGTGTAGCCCTCAGCGACTAGGCGGGCGACTCGTTTGGCTCGTTCTTCGATGGAGGTTTGGGTCGCGCCCCAGGCTGAGGCTTGCAGCGTTGGGCGTTCGGCGGAATCGGCAAGAGCAGGCATGGCCCAGACGGCTGTGTTGTCTGGGGCTTGGACGGCTCCGAATTGTGCGTTGAGTCGGGGGACGTCTTTGGCTTGAACTCCCCAGGTTTCGCCAAGGGCGGCGGCGAGGTCTTGTTCTTCGGCGTTGACGTCTGCGGCTCGGTCTTTGAGTCGGCGTGGCTCGATTAGCACGACTGCGGCTTGTGGGGGTAGTAGTTCCATGATGATGGTGGGTTTTTGGGCAATCCAGGGCCACCAGGACTCCATCCCTTCGAAGTGTTCGCCTTCGGCTAGGCGTTCCCAGTGGCCTTTGCCCCAACCGGCGTCTGTGATGAGTTGTTGGGCTTTTTGACGCATGGCGGCGTCTGGGCGGATTTCACGGCATGGGTAGATGATTATTTGGTCAACATCTTGGGTGGTGCGTTGATGGTCTGGGGAGAACTCGGTTAGGCGGTCGACCTCGTCTCCCCATAGGTCAATGCGCACGGGAGCATCGGCTGTGGAGGGGAAAACGTCGATGATTGAACCGCGGGCGGCTAGCTCGCCGCGGTGTTCGACCTGGTGTTCTCGGCGGTAGCCAAAGCTGACAAGTTGTTTTATGGTTTCGGCTTGGTCGATTTCGCTGCCTTGAGTAATGGTGACAGGGTCTGCTGCGGAGGAGGGTTCGACTTGTTGGATGAGTGCTCGAGCTGAGGCAACGATGATTTTGGGGATGATGACGCTGGCAGACGGGGTAGACGATGTGTTAGGCGACTGCGGGGATTGGAGGGCGTGTAGGGCTCGGCAACGTTGACCCATAACCTGAACCGACGGGCTGACCCGTTCAAACGGCAGCGTCTCCCAAGCAGGTAACTCCAACACTTGGTCTGTGCCTAGGAAGGCTTGAAGGTCGGCGGTGAGGCTTTCGGCTTCATTTCGTGTGGGGACGACAATAAGTAACGGTCGGCGAGTTGTTGCCGTTGCTAAGCCGGCGAGCAGCAACGGTCTTGCGGCTTCGGGGACTACGAGGGTTTCGTTTTGGGAACCCAGCAGGGTTAGTAGTGCTGGGTCTTTGGCGACCTTTTCAGCTACGAGTGTTAGTGGTGCGCTCCCGTCATAGGTCATGGGGTGTTGTATTGGTTCATCGTGGGTTCAAGGCCGTGTCTGATGAGGCTTTCGACGGCGTTGGCGGCGCGCACCACGACTTGATCTAGTTCGGCTCGCTCTGTTTTGCCGGGTTTGCCGAGCACATAATTGGTTAAGAGATTGTCTCCTAAGAAATCATTATTTGCTGCGCCGGTGGGTTTGCCGATGCCGATGCGCACTCGCATGAAGTCAACCGAATGACAATGCGAGCGAATTGAGCGCAGGCCATTGTGTCCAGCTAGTCCCCCACCGAGCTTGACCTTGAGACGCCCTACCGGCAGATCGAGTTCGTCGTGAATGACAATGAGTCGTGAGAGGTCTTTGATTCCGAAACGTTTTAATAGGGGGCGCACGGCACGGCCTGAGTCGTTCATAAATGTTTGAGGAACGGCTAGGACGATGTCATGGAATACGCAATCCACAGCGGGGTCGTCGTCAATACGAATTTCGGCACCGACGGCGTGGGTGCGTCGTGTGGGGCGTAGCTGTGCGTTGTGGCGGCGGGCTAGTTCATGGATCGCCCATGCGCCGGCGTTATGGCGAGTGTTTTCGTATTTCGAACCCGGATTTGCGAGGCCAACAACAAGCCAGCCGGCTGATGAGTTGAAAACGACTACTCCGCTCTGACTATTCCTCTGGGCCTTCGTCGTCGCCGGAATCGTCGCTGGGCTCGGCGTCGCCCTCTGTGGGCTCTTCGCCTTCTTCGAGCTCGCCTTCTTCTTCGGCCTTGAGGCGGCGCAGATATTCCTTGGTGGAACGGGTAATCAAACCGACGGCGAAAGTGGCATCGGGGTCGCCTGCCACGCTCACGCCAGGGGGCAGTTCAAGGTCGCCGACTTGCAGGGAGGTGCCAACCTCGAGGTCGCTCACGTCGGCGCTGACGTCGGTGGGAATGTCGTCGACTTTGGCACGCACCGACAGGTAATACATGACCTGATCAACCATGCCCGAAGCCTGGGTAACTTTTTTGGCTTCACCGGTGAGGATGAGCGGCACGTCGACGAGGACTTCGCTGTTGGAGTCAATGCGCACAAAGTCGACATGGATGACGTCTTGGCGCACAGGGTGGCGTTGCAGGTCTTTGACCAGGGAAAGTTGCGTTTTGGAACCCATTTTGAGGTTGATCAAGGCGTTGAGACCGGCGTCACCGCTCAAAGCAGCACGCAGCTCGGGGTACTTGACCGTTACCGAAATCGGCTCCTCGCCCTTGCCATAAATAACCGCAGGAACGAGGCCGTCTTTGCGCAGGCGACGAGCACTAGGGCTGCCAGTCTCTCTGCCAAGGTCGGCTAGGAGTTCTACGGTTTCCACAAAGATATTTTACCGAGTTAGCTAGGTAGCTAAATTGTCGCCGCCGAAGATTTCTGAAACGGAGGTGTCTTCGAAAACCGCTGAGATGGCTTGGGCGACGATTGGCACGACCGACACAATCTGCAACTTGTTGAAACGTTTTGCGTCCTCTAGCGGGAGGGTGTCCGTGCAGACGACAGTGTCGATGGCGGAATCTGTGAGACGCTGAACGGCGGGGCCGGAAAAAACGGCGTGGGTGGTGGCGGCGATGACCCGCTTGGCACCTTCGGCAG
>JAAXHB010000044.1 GCA_012271125.1 Actinomycetota bacterium
CCGTCTCGACTGACGCGCAGGCACCCTCTATATACAACGTATATCCCAAGGACGGCGAGGGCCCCTACGCGCTGGGAGACACCTTTACGGCGGTCCTCAACTTTACCGAGCAGATTACGGTAGCCGGTTCAGGCAACATTAGTCTGGAACTGGCCCTGCCTGATGCCAGCGACGCCGTCTATTCCGGCGGTGCCGTTGCCGACACCAAAGAACTCGAGCTGGAATACACGATAAAGGAGGGCGACACGGCAACCGACCTGGACTACCAATCCGCATCTGCACTCACACTGGCCGCCGGCGTCACCATCAAGGATGCCGTAAACCACGACGCCGTCCTTACCCTAGCCGCCCCCGGCTCACCCGGCTCGCTGGGACAGGGCAACATGATAGTGGTTGATGGCACGACACCAACTATCCAAGAAGTAACCGGTACCGACGGAACCTACACCACCGGCAACATCATAACCGTAAACGTAAAGTTTTCAGAGCGAGTCCATGTAGAGGGCGGGCCGCCCACCCTCGAGCTTGAACTGGACGGCGGCGCCACCGTACAGGCCACCTATCAGAGCAATTCGGACGGCGACGACACACTCCAGTTTGATTATACGGTACAGGCAGGCGATGTTGCAGAGCGCCTCAACTATTCCTCCACGACGGCACTACAGCTCAACACTGGCACCATCCGGGATGACCGGGGCAACGATATCAACCCGGTACTGCCCGACCCCAACGGCGCAGACTCACTTGGCACCCGTAGCAACATCGTAATAGATGCATCGGTACCCGGAATAGTCCAGGTCTACTCGGATCCGCTCACCGACAATCTCGGCTTGGGCGACAATGCCACAATCCGGGTGGAATTCACAGAGGCAGTCACCGTATCCGGCAGCGGCATACCGTACATCAACCTGACCACCAACGGCACCCACTCCACATCGGTCGACTATGACACAGGCGGCGGATCCGGCACGAATACACTCAACTTTACATACACGGTCGCCGCCGGCGACCAGACGGCGCACCTCAACTACTCCTCCACGACGGCACTGGCACTCAACGGCTCCACCATCCGAGACACCGACAGCAACAACGCCGTCCTCACCCTTCCGGCATCCGGCGACACCGGCAACCTGGGCGTGACCAGCA
>JAAXHB010000313.1 GCA_012271125.1 Actinomycetota bacterium
TCACGGTGGAGCGTCATGCGTCGTTGGCGAAGAAGGCTGAGGCAGCTTTGGCAGGGTGTGGGTTTGGTGATGTGAACGTTGTCGTTGGTGATGGGACTTTGGGTTGGGAGACGTGTGCTCCCTATGACGTTGTTGTGGTGACAGCGTCGGGTCCTGATGTGCCGTCACCGCTTGTTGCGCAGTTAGCGGTTGGCGGTCGTCTGGTGATTCCGGTGGGTAAGCGGATTCAGTATTTGATGCGCTACACCAGAGTTAAAGCCGCAGCCGGTGATGCCTCTGATGCCGACATCAACACTGTCAGCGATATCGGCATCAACAATGTCACCGACGTCGGTGAGCTTGTGCGGGTGGGGCAGACCCTTGTTCGTGTCGAGCAACTTATGGGCGTGCGATTTGTGCCGCTGATTGGAGAGCACGGCTTCTGACCTGTCGTCGTCAACGTCACAAGTAGCCCACCCCTAACCTACGGGGCGTGTCGCCGCTGAAGTTGGAGTTTGTGTCGTCATATGCGCGAGCTGGCGAGATGCCGGTGTCTGCCGTTGAGGTGGCGTTGCTAGGGCGTTCTAATGTCGGCAAGTCGTCGTTGATCAATGCCTTGGCGCAGCGCAAGCAGTTGGCACGCACGTCTAAAACGCCTGGCGCGACTCGTCTTATCAATGTGTATGAGCTTGGCGTGGACTCAAGGCGTTGGCTTGTGGACTTGCCTGGGTATGGGTATGCCAAGGCGTCCAAGGCTGAGCAGCAGCGGTGGTCGAAGATGGCTGAGCAGTATTTGAGTGCTCGGGAGACCTTGTGCGGGGTGTTGCATTTGATTGATGCTGAGATTGGGCCGACTGCGTTGGATTTGACCACGATTGAGTGGTTGGACGGCTTGGGATTGCCGGTGAGTTATGTGGCGACGAAGGCGGACAAGGTCAAGTCGTCAAAGGTTGGGGGGCGGCGATCAGAGATGGAGTCCAAACTGGGTTCGGAGCGGGGTGCGGTTATGTGGGTGAGTGCCATGAAGGGTGCGGGGATTGTTGAGCTACGTAAACATGTTGGAGCATTGTTAGAGGGCGGCTAATGATTCGATAGCTCTGGGTACGCCGTCACCGTGCGGCATGCCCAGCGTTGTCATCGCTGTTTCGAGTCCTCCTAGTGCGCCGAGCAGCATAGGTTCGTTGAGGTCGCCGAGATGTCCGATGCGGATGGCATGGATGTCGAGGCTGGGGATGATGCCCGGGGCGATGGTCACACAGAAGCGGTCTCGGGCGGTTTCGATTAGTTCTTTGGCGATGAGGTCGCCGGTTCGTACACAGGTAACGGCGGCGCAGCGTTCGGCTGGGTCGACGATGTTGATTTCCCAAGGGCCGGCGGTTGCCCAGCCCTCCACGGCGGCGTGGGCGGCGTTGGCAAGACGGCGGTGGCGGTCGGTGACGGCATCGATTCCGCCCTCATCGGCGATGAGGTCTAGCGATGCGCGCAGAGCAAAGAGGTGCTGTTCGGGTGGGGTGCCGCCGAAGCGATAGTAGATGTGGCCTTCTTGGAATCGGGGTGCCCAGGCGAAGTGGTGGTTGGACGGGGTGATGGACTTGCTGTGCTCGACGGCTTTGGAGCTAAGGGCGCAGAATGCCAGGCCGGGTGGGAGCATGAAGCCTTTTTGGGAGGCGACGACAAGGACGTCGATACCGGTGTCGCGCATGTAAACGGGGTCGGTTGCAAAGGAGCACACTGCGTCGACAACGAAGAGTGCGGGTCGGTCGGCGGCGTCGATGGCGGCTCTGATCGCTATGAGATCGGCGAGGCTGCCTGTGGAGGTTTCGGTGTGGGTGACGCACACGACTTTGATTTTGTTGGGACCCTGGCGGTCTTGGGTTAGCTTGTCGGCGAGTTCGGCTGGGTCGGTGGGGCGGCGAAGTTCGGTGGTCGTTTTGATGACGTCATAGCCGAGGGTCTCTGCCATTTCCGCCCAGCGTTGGCCGAACATGCCGCTGACGCCCATAAGGAGCGTGTCGCCGGGCTCGGCGATGTTGGTGAGGGCGGACTCCCAGGCACCATGACCTACGGAGGTGAGTACGACAACTTCATCTGCGCCGCCGAAAACGTCTAGGAGATCGGTCCAGAGGCCTTCGGCTAGGTCGATGAACTCAGTGCTTGCGAAGTCGATTGCTGGTCGACGGAAGGCTTCGAGGACGGCGTCGGGGATGTTGGTTGGTCCCGGAAGATGTAGGAATTCTCGCCCCGCCACCGTTACTCACGCTACCCACCGCTCAGTCCATCAGTGATGTTGTCCCTCATCAGCACATCTCCTGTCCACTACCTCTATCAGCATGCTGTATCAATGTCCCTCATCATTATGTTTCATTCCTAGATCACGGCATGGCAGAAAAACCTCTTTTTCGCTAAACCGTGGCGAGAAAAGAAGGTTTTAGGCTGGTTCATCCATAAATACTGATTTTCCCTCACATTATGATGGAAAATCTTGGTTTTTCCTTCATCAAGTGTCGGAAAATCTACTTTTCCTGCTAAATTACCCTTGCGTAAGGCTGCGCCGCAGGTGCTATCACTCTTGACCCTTGGAGCAACAATGAATCTAGAACAGCTGAAACAAGACTTGCAGCGTGAAAATACTTGGCGTGACAATCCAAGTGGATGGATGGGCACCGACTCCGATTTGCGGCGTGTTATGGAAGAACCGTTTGAGTACACGCCGAACATTTTGGCAAATCTCACTGAAGGCGGTCTGTACATCCTCCACGGACCAAGGCGGGTGGGCAAGTCGGTGGAAACAAAACGGAAGATTCTTGAGCTAACAAGTTCTGGAGTTGACCCAACCTGCATCATCCACGCCTCAGTGGAAGGATGGGATCAATGGGATCTTCGCCTCCTAGTAGATGCTGGAGAGGCACTCAGCCCGTCAGATGCACATCGGTGGTGGTTTATTGACGAAATCCAGAGTGTGGATGGATGGGGATATGGCATCAAATGGTTGCGTGACAACAATTACAGATTTGGGAATGACACGGTGGTGCTAACGGGATCGTCATCAGCGGGCATGCGTGAAGCTATGGGAGCACTGGCAGGGCGGCGGGGCGCAGCACTAGAGGCCGATCCTGTTTTGTTGCCAATGGGATTTCGAACCTTTGCGCGCCTGGTTAACCCAAGGCTCGCAACTCTCGAATTAGTGCCACATTCACTTGATGAACTTGCACCTGAACAGCTGGCATTGCTTGCATCAACTTTGGCGAACTGGCAATGGGCTTTGGTACCAGCATGGGACTTGTATCTTCGAGTTGGTGGGTTTCCTCAGGCCGTTGCTGAATACTTACAACCCAGCGAACGTCGTGACACAATATATGGAAATATCCGCTCAATTGTTAGAGATGATGCATTTCGGCGTTCACGCACTTCTGAAACACAAAACAATGAGCTGCTTCGACGGTTTTGTTCTGGTCTGGGATCGCCGGTAAACAAGGAACGGTGGGCACGTGAAATAGATACTTCACCTGCCACCTTGGGTCGCCGACTTGATGACTTAATGGAGGCATTTATTATCTGGCCCGCCTATAAAGAAAGCAAGATGTTCCCCAAACTTCGTGCCCAGGAGAAGTTGTATTTCAGCGATCCGATTTACGTTGCTCTAGTTAACGGTGTGCAGGTTGAACCATCTGTGCTATCAGAACAGCAACTGGGTATGGCGCTGGCTAGAAGCCTTGAAAGGAAGCAAAATGGGTATTCACGTCATGAGAGGGTGATGTATCACCACAGTTCTTCCGACACTGAGATTGATTTTGTCGGTAGGGACTTTGGAGGGTTTGCTGTTGAGTCGCGATTCGTGAATAAGGGTTGGAAGGTAAGGACGGTTACGTTGGCAAGGTCAAGATGGAATGGGATTGTGGCGACTCGGTCTGTGTTGGATGTCTCTGATCCGGCTTTGATGGCGATACCGGCGGGAATGTTGGCTTGGCTTATTGATAACTAGTTGTCGTTGAGGTGGGTTGAGAGGGTTTGGACGGATTCGACGAATTCTTCGATGATGTCATAGACGACCTGGCGGCTGGTTTTGGTTTGGTTCATCGTGCCGACAATCTGCCCAACGAAGTAATTGACGAGCTTCTCGGCACCAGAGCCGGGGGTGTGGGCGGCTTTGGCGATGCGTCTTTGGGCGGTTTGGACGAGAACAGGCTGCATCGGCATTCCAAGCGGGTCGGGGGTGTCGGCGTTGTCCCATTGTTCGGTCCAGGCGGACTTGAGCATGCGGGCGTGTTTGCCGGTAAGTGAGCGTGAGCGGATCGTGTCGGCAGAGGTGGCGGCGAGCATTTTGTCCTTGACCACGGGATGGGTTTCGGC
>JAAXHB010000314.1 GCA_012271125.1 Actinomycetota bacterium
GAACCCCTGGCCTCCTCGATGCGACCGAGGCGCTCTTCCAACTGAGCTACACCCCCGCTGAGGCATCATTTTAGGCAGTGACACGATTGGTGGTGACTAGATGACGATAAAAAGAGTGGCATTAGCGGGGTGGTTTGGCTCCGACAATCTCGGCGACGAGCTAATCGCCAAAGCTCTGTTGGAGCAGTTGCTCACACGTGATGTTGAGCCGCTGGTCGTGTCCGTTGACGCTGAGCGAACCAGACAGCTTCATGGGGTTGACGCGCCAAATGTCAATGTGCCAAAAATCAATGTTGTTGAGCATCGTCGGCTTCGTCAACAAAAGGACCTGATTAAGGCGTTGGGTGATACCGATGCCATGTTGTTGTCCGGTGGAATTGTGCAAGCCGAAACGTCTAGGTGGAATCTGCCGTTTCACTTGTCAAGGACTTGGAAAGAGGCACGGCCGTTTTCGGCTGTAGGCATGGGCGTGGGACGGGTTGATTCGCGTCTCGGGCAGCTGATGGTTCGGGCCAGTTTGCGACGTAGCGAGCAAAACGTTGTGCGAGATATTTCCAGCGCCGATCGGTTGCGACGCTGGGGGCTGGACAATGTTTCGGTAGGGGCTGATCCGGCGTTTGGCCTGGGAGTGGAAGCAGTTGAGTCTGACGACACTTTTTGTGTGGTGTTGCGCCGTCCGAATCAGGCTGGGTCTAGTTGGGTCGGTCGCAAGCTGCGTCATCGTGTATTTAAGGGTTGGCGGACTGCGGCGGGGAGGTCGTCGAGCAAGCTTGACAAGGACTTTGTGAAGTCGTGTGCTTCGGCGGTTAACTCGATAGCTGAAACGACTGGCTTGCAACCGCGGTTTGTGGCGTTGCAGGCAAGTCGAGATGAGCCTTTGCATCGCGCTGTTGCCGAGCAACTTGATACGGATTCTTCACAAGTGGTGCCCTCTCTTGAGAGCGTGTTGGATGAGATTGGTCGTAGCAAGTTGGTGGTGAGCATGCGCTATCACGGAGCGGTGGCGGCATTGTTGCATCATCGCCCTGCGGTGTTGCTGGACTATTCGCCAAAGATGATTTCGCTGGCTTGTGAGGGTGGCGGCTGGGCGTCGACACTGGATCCGTTGCATCTCGATGAGGCAATGGTCAAATTTGCCGTTGATGACGCCTTTACGCATGCTCCAGGCACAGCTGAGGCGCTGGGTGATTTGCAAACCCGTTTGAAGGTCAACGCGGAGGCAATCGACCGCCTGCTTGGCAGCTAATGGAACAACCCGACTCGTCTCACTCCCCCACCTCATCACAGACCTCTAACTCACCTGAACCTTCGGAGTCGACCGCCTCGTCGTCACGCCCCACTCGAGCGAGGTGGCTGAGGGTTGCCCGTCGGGTTTATTTGGCAGCACTTGGCATTGCTCTGCTTGTCGTTGTTGTTATTAATGCTGATGACGTTGTCGAGGTTGTTTCAGATGCCAGACTCGGGTGGCTGATCTTGGCAGCGTTGATGAGCTGCGTTTCAATTGTCCCAAACTCTGGGGTATGGACACAAGCACTGCGAGCATTGGGGCAACAGGTGACGTTGCGACAGGTGGTGACGGCGACAGCTCGAGCACTTCCGGCTCGTTACATTCCAACCGGTTTTAATTTTGCCATCGCTCGGGGCGCTTTGTTACGTTCTGCGGCTGGGATTGGGGTAGTACCTCTTGGGTTGGTGGCGGCACTTGAAATGGCGTTAAGCGTTGCGGTGGCGGGAGCGACTGGGATCGTGATTTTGGCGCTAGTGGGGACGCTTCCGGCGAGCTGGGTTTGGCTGGCGGCGGTGGTGATCGGTTTGGTAGTGGCGGTGAGTCCACCGGTGAGTCAGCGGGTGCTTGGCTGGATCGCGAGGCGGGTTTCGACTGAACTGCCTGAGACGTCTTGGACGGGATGGGCGCGGGTGGTTGGAGCTTTGGGGATTTATTGGGCGTTGGCGTCGGTGACGTTTGCGGTGTACTTGTCGGCGTTTCCGGCAGCCGATGGGATCGCCTTCGCCAAAGCGATTGGTGCGTTCATGCTTGCCTGGGCGGTCGGGTTTTTGGCGGTGCTGGCACCGCAAGGTCTTGGAGTTGCTGAAGCCGGATTGGTTGCGCTGTTAGCTGTTGACGGACTTGATGCTTCGCGGCTCTTATTGATTTTCGCCGGCTATCGCTTGTTGCTGGTGTTTCGGGATTTAACGATTGCGTTTGGAACTGAGGTGGTGCTACGACTTCAAACTCCTCAAGAGAGCCAAGGCTGAAGTTCGTCAAGGATTTGCTGAGACGGGTTGGACGCCGGGAAAGTTCGGTGGCGTCTGTATGCCTGTGGGTCGCTTAGGAAATCTGAGACGATTTTTGGGTCGTAGTGGCTTATGACAATGTTTTCGTCGACGCCGTCTTCGCGGTCGGTGCGATCACGCCATAACAAGGTAGGCACGCCAAGCAGGGCACATTCTTCTTGAATTGAGCCGCCGTCAGTGATTACATACGACGACGCTGCTAAGGCGTCAAGGAAGTCGCCGTGTGACACGAGCGAGGTGAGGTTTATGCCGGCATCTGCGAGGCGCTGGCGGTGCTTTGTGGAGAGGGCACGTTCGGTCGGTCCGTGTAAATACCAGGTGACGGTTGTGCCTGGCGAGATGCTGACAAGTAAGTCGACCATTGCTTCCACCCGACTTCGTTTTTGAAGGTTCTCGACGCGGTGCATCGTCACCACTACCCCTTTGGGGGTGGGAGGTACCTGCTGGACAGAGAAGTGGGTAGCGACGGTGTCGGCGACGGTGTTGGCGTCTTGTTCGACAATACGGCCCTTGACACGGGAGTTGCGCAGGTTTTGAGCGGCGATGGCGTTGGGGGCAAACAGCAAGTCGGACATGCGGTCGACGAACACGCGGATGATTTCTTCGGGGAACGGATGGAACCATCGAAACGTCCGCAAACCTGCTTCGACGTGTGCCACTGGTATGCCAGCACGGCGAGCCATCAACGCGCTAATAAGCGTTGTCGGCGTATCCCCATGAACTAAGCAAATTGTGGGAGAGTTTGTGAAGACTTGTTTGCGGAGGCGGGAGCGGGAGAGCAGTAGCAGGGCGAGTTTGGCTGCCCAGAGCAGGGCATGAGGGATCGAGTTGACGTCGCGAGTGGTTCCGAGGTGGAGGTCGGGGTCTCGAATGTTCAGTTCGGCGCGGAAGTCAACGGCGAGCTGGGCGTGTTGTCCTGAGTCGATGAGGCGGTAGTCGACTTTGTTGTCGTCCAAAAGATGAAGCAGCGGTGCCATCTTCACGTACTGGGCTTTAGTGCCAATAAATACTGTTAGCACAGGTGTTTAGTTTGACTGACTAGCCCACCTGTGAATGTTGTCCGGTGAGCGATGCGAAGGCTTGCGGGTTGGGGTAAGTCATGTGTGGGTCGCGATGTGTGTGGGGGCCACGATATGACTCAGGTTGCGGCTCGTCGTCTTGGAGCCAAGGATCGGCGTGCTTGCGTTCGTAGTTTGTTTGGGCGAGCTCCGCAGGGTCGTAATACGGCTCGGCCTGCACGCTTGAAGATTCATGATGGCGGGCTTCAAAACCATCGTCGGTTCCGGTGGCAAGCAGGGGCTCTTCTTGATACTGGTCTTGAGGGGCTGGCGGGATTCTCGGCAGGAAGTCCATGAGCTCAGCTTGAGCGTTTTGCTGACGCAGGTTTACAAGTGCCACCGCGAAAGAGAGTAGGGCAATGTCGACGGCGATGTGGAGCACCCAGCCGGCGACCCCAAGGGTCGGCACCAGCGCCAGCGTCCCGAGTGCGAGTAATACGAGGGCAACGCCGATCTGGTTGCGGCGGCGGTTTGCCTCAATGCGTGATTGTGGTGGCGCGGTCAGCGACATGCGGCCATGGCGGAGCTGGGGCCCAGCTAGGCCTTTACCTGTTTCAAGCGAGACAGAACTACCGAGGGCACCGAGGCGTTGGGTGATGCGGGGGCTGAACCGACGAGAAGCGGGGCGGGATTTCCTGGTTTCTCGGAGGCAATACAGGAAATAGCAAGTCCACGCGAGCGCGAGAACACCAAGTGCGATGGTTGTCTCCAAGAACCCTCCTGTGGGGTACCGCGAATTGCTTGCCGGGCGCGTGATGCGCCCCGCGAATTATGTCACACAACTGCAATAGACCTTGGGATTTTGCACAGCATCCTTAGGGATTTTTTGCTGGGGTTTTGGTAACAACCCAGCGGGCTTGCTTAGGTTGAGCGGCGATATGTGCCGGATTTGCCTCCGGTTTTTTCCCATAGGGCGATGTCTGTGATTGTCATGGAACGATCAAGTGCCTTGCACATGTCATAAACCGTCAAGGCGGCAACGTTGACAGCGGTCAGGGCTTCCATTTCAACGCCGGTGCGGTCGGTGGCTTCGGCGTTGGCGGTTATCTCGACATGATCGTCGTGGAGTTCAAAGTCGACCGTCACTGCGCTGAGCGCCAAGCCATGGCATAGCGGGATCAGTTCGGAAGTTCGTTTGGCGGCTTGGATGCCGGCGATTCGAGCAACGCCGAGAACGTCGCCTTTTTTGACTGTGTCGGCGGCGATGGCTTTGGCGACGTCTGGTGCCATGTTGACTTTGCCTTTGGCGGTGGCGGTTCTGTGGGTTTGGTCTTTGCCGGCGACATTGACCATGCGGGCGTTGCCTGCGTCGTCAAGATGCGTGAAACCGGCGTCGGTCATTATTTGAGTCCCTAGCCGCCGATTTGTGACATTGACCGCTTAGGACGGATGAAATGCACCTGGTTGATCTGGTGGCCTGCCCATTTCGATGCGACCGAGGACGACACGGCTTGGGCTATGTCTTCATCGGTTGCGCCTGAGCGCAGTAAGGCTCGCAGGTCTGTTTCATCTGTGGCGAACAGGCAATTGCGGAACTGTCCGTCGGCGGTGAGACGCACCCGGTCACAGGTTGAGCAGAACGAGTCGCTGACCGAGGCGACTATGCCGATTGTCTGTGGTCCGATTGTGCCGGTGTCGTCGGTGAAGCGGTAACGGGTGGCTGGTGCGGTTGTGCGTTCGAGTTGGGTGATGGGGCTGACGGCGTTGATGCGGTCACGGATTTCGTTAACCGGCACGACGGTGTCGTTGGACCAGGCACCGTCGGCGTCTAGGGGCATGAACTCGATAAAGCGCACCTCAACGCCGTTGGTTTTTCCGAAGTGGACAAAATCGGCGATTTCGTCGTCGTTAATGCCACGCATAACCACGCAGTTGATCTTGACCTGATCGAATCCGGCGGCGATGGCAGAGTCGATGCCTTCGAGAACCTTGTCGAGATCGTCACGGCGTGTTATTTCTTTAAATGTTTCAGGGTTCAGCGAGTCACAAGAAATGTTGATGCGACGCAGGCCGGCATTGCGCAGCTCTGTAGCGATCAGTGGCAAGGTCACGCCATTAGTCGTCATCGACAGATCTGTCTTTAGCGCTGCGAGCATTTTCACGAACACCGGCAGGTTGGCACGCACTGTGGGTTCGCCGCCGGTGATGCGGATGGCGTCGACGCCGAAGCTGTTGACCATTATCTGAGCGACTCGTGTGATCTCCTCGAAAGTCAGGACTTCGCTGCGCGGCAGCCACTGCAGTCCGTCTTCGGGCATGCAATATGTGCATCGAAAGTTGCAGCGGTCGGTCACCGAAATTCGCAAATCTCGGTGCACCCTTCCGAAGCCGTCTATGAGCTCCACCGCTTCAGATTACCGCTCAGATTTTTGAAATCGCACAGCCTCCGCTTGCGCACGACTTCAGTTCTTAAATTGGCCGCCCCAACATGATGGCACGCCGTTACCCCGAAGCGCGCAAGTGCTTTTGCCGGTTGTAACTAGCGACTCAAATGCGCCGTCAGGCACAGTTCCTTCTGTGTCGCCCCAGCACATAATCGTGTCGTCCATCTTGATCCCACAAGTAATCGCATCACCTGCGCTCAGTTGCTTGAACTGCACGTCGGGTTCAGTTGTTGCACCACCTGCGCTTATCTCCGCAAAGTCGCTTCCTGAAGGTATGTCGTCGAGTTGGCCGTCGTCGTTGTTGCCTTGACACTCGATATTGCCAGCACTGCCTACTTCATCGCTGATCCCGCACCAAAAATTGTCCCCCACAGCCATTTGTTGGTACGTCCTTCCCGCATCCATTTGTGGGATTTCCATTTGTGGGATTTCGTTGAACACGATTGTGGCGATGGCATTCCATGGCGAGGTGTTGGTTTCGTAGCCAATTGCCACACTCCAGCTCGGCAAGGGCGTGCCCTGCGGAACCTCATATGTGAGCCGCTCCGTGATTGGGTCCCAAGTTGTGGTGCCCACCTTCGGGGCGTAATTGATGCTCACATCACAGGTCATCACGCAGTCGTCGTTTGCCAACACGTCCATCGAAACTTCAAGGGCTTCTACGCCAACACGATCTACGTAGTAGAAGTCATGGCGCAAGAAGTCGCCGGTTTCTTGAACAACAGGTGTCTCTTGTCGAACAGGATCATCTAGAACAATGGGACTTTGTTGGGGAACAGGGCTTTGCGTCGGAATGGGGCTTTGTTGCACGTCAGGAGCACCTTGGGACTTCGACACAGGGGACATGGACACAGGGGACATGGACACAGGCTCGGCTACCGACACAGCCGCAGAGCCACGCTCCAAAAACGCTGCCATCTGTCCTTGTGTCACCGTGTCATCAGGACAGAACCTTGTCCCGTCGCCACAGCCCTGGGTTATACCAAGCTCAGCGGCGCGTTCTATATATGCGACATATTGATGGTCGTCGCCAACATCGGCGAATTGGCGCACCGGCGCAGGCGTTGGTTCAACGCCGGCATCTACAGTCTGCACTATCCATGTCACCGCCAACCATCGCGGTGCACCATCATCAACTAATACTTGGGCGTCCACTAATACTTGGGCACAAACCTCGCTATCACAATCAAGCGAATCGCCCCACGAAAAATCATGGACGGAGTTAGCTAGTTGCCCCCCCCCCGCGAGTCTCTTGAGCACCCGCGGGCACAACAATCCCAGCCACCAATGCGGCAGTGAGTGTTAGAGATTTCAACATTGCGAACATGCCCTAACCATACTCCAGATTCCAATAGGTGCCGAAGGGTGGCTAGAGGAGGATTAGTTGGATGGGGTCGCCTTGGCGGATGTGAGAGCCGTTGGGTATGGGAGCTAGGGCGTGGGAGTGGGCGAGGGCGGCGAGCTGATGGGAGCCTTGGCCGGTGGCAGGAGTGGCGTGAAGTGTGCCGGATTCGTCACGGGTGCCGGATTCATCACGGGTGACGGCGACTCGCACGAAATGGGTTTTGCCGTCGGTTACGTGGGCGAAATCGGCGGCGGCTATGCCGGCGGTGATGAACGGACCAAGGTTGGTAGCGGGATGGCCCGACATGGCCCGTAGCGCGGGCTTTGCCAACAGTTCGAAGCTGACCATTGACGAGACAGGATTGCCGGGCAATCCGAAAACTGGGGTTTCATCGATTAGGCCGAAAGCGAACGGCTTGGCGGGTTTGATGGCGATTTGCATCCAGCGCATTTCGCCGATGCGGTCAAGCACGACCTTGACATAGTCGTAGTCGCCCATTGACACGCCGCCAGAAGACAAGATGGCGTCGCAATCTGTTGCGCCTTGGCGAAAGGCGTGTTCGATGTCGGCTTCGTTGTCGCTGACTATGCCAAGATCAACTGGGTCGAAGCCGTTTTTGTGAAGGAGTGCTAGCAGGGAGCGGCGGTTGGTGTCACGGATTTGGCCTCGCTTAAGTTCGACAGGTTGGTCGACTAGTTCGTCGCCGGTTGAGATAACGCCAACTCTGGGTCGGCGGTGGGCGATGACTTCATAGACGCCGATGCCGGCAAGCACACCCAGACAAGCTGGATTGAGTTCGGTGCCGACATCAAGGACTTGGTCACCAATTGATACGTCTTCGCCAATGCCGCGAACATGGTTGCCGACAGGCACGGAAACGTTAATGGCAACGATGTCACAGGGAGTTGCGTCGGGGCCAGCAGGGTCGGGGTGGATGAGGTGGGTGCGTTCGACCATGACGACGGCGTCGGCACCGTCGGGCAAGGGAGCTCCGGTCATTATTCGTGCAGCTTCGCCAGTGCCGACTGTGAGATTGCCTGGGTCGCCGGCGGCGATGGTTCCGACAACTTTTAGGGTGACTGGGGTGTCGTCGGTGGCGTTGGCAGTGTTGTCGGCACGAACGGCGTAGCCGTCCATGGCGGTGTTAGCAAAAGCGGGGATGTTTTCTGCTGACGTGACTGGTTCGGCTAGGACTAGACCCAGGGCAGTATGAATTGATTTTGGATCGATTGATACATGGTTGGGAGGTAGGGGTGCTACACGCTCCAGGACGTAAGCGCGGGCTTCATCGAGTGGGATCATTAACTGATCAAAGTGTTATGAACAAGCTCAGCATCAAGAGCGGACCTTCAGCTCGGTGCCTTTCCAGAGTCGGCTGATGTTGGAGTGATGGCGCAGTACGACCAGTGCCATTACCAGCATCGCTACGACCACGCCTTGCCATGTCCAGTCAGGCCATAAGGGGATGAGCGCTGCTACGAGCGTGGGGTATAGCACGGCGATCATCAGGGTGCCGATGGCGGCTTTCTTGGTGACCCGTACGACAATGCCGAAAGCTGCCAAACATATGAGGCCGGTGAATGGGTCGAGCACCATTGCGCCGCCGCCACATGTTGCCGCGCCTTTGCCGCCGCGTCTGAATAGGCGTGGACCGAGTGGCCAGATGTGGCCTACCACGGCACCGAGCCAGGCGGCGAGTGCTTCGGGGCGGTCGAAGATGTGCAATGCCAGAAAGGTGGGGATTGCGCCTTTTGCCATGTCGGCGAGTAGGACGATGAGGCCTGGCCAGCGTCCGGCGATGCGGTAGACGTTGCTGGCGCCTGGGTTGCCGGAGCCTTCTTTGGTGGGGTCTTTGCCGATGCTGTGTCCGACGAGGCGAGCTGTTGGGAAGGTGCCTATGGCATAGGCGGCTAGTGCTACGGCGATAAGGAGTCCGAGCCATGCCATGCGCGAAATAGTACGCGAGAGCACACCTGTAGCGTTAGCCGCCGTGCCGATGTACGACTATCGCTGCGAACGTTGCAAGGCGACCTTTGAGGTGCGGCAATCCTTCAGCGATGACACATTGGAGGTGTGTCCGACAGAGGGTGGGCCTGCCAAGTGCAAGGCACCGGGAGAAGGGCCAGTGAAGAAGATTTTTAGCGGCGTTGGCGTGTCGTTCAAAGGCGAGGGGTTTTATAAGAATGACCATGGGTGCGGTGCCAAAGGTCGCAAGTCCGAAAAGTCGGCTGAAAAGACATCAGCTAAATCTGAGTCGTCGTCGGATTCGTCTAAATCATCTGAATCAACCAAGTCATCTGATAAATCATCAGACTCAAGAAAAGCAGCCGATAAATCATCTGCTAAAATCGACTAATAACGCCGCAGCCGCGGCCTCGCCGACTTTCGGCCTTGCTCACGGAGTTCGTCTCCGTCTGGTTTTTCACTTCGTCTTCAAGC
>JAAXHB010000315.1 GCA_012271125.1 Actinomycetota bacterium
AGCGGCGGGCATTTGCCCGCCAGTTAGCAAGGGCGACGCCATTGATTGACGGTCACGAGTCCCTCAATGCGGCGCGCCGGATGGGCTATGACTCAGATACCGCGATTCGGGTGGCCAACGAAGAATTGGTTGATTTTGATCCCCGCGAGTCCTTCTACCCACGCTTGATGGCGGCGCTTAAGTAACTAATGCCCCTTTCGGTTGAGGTTGACCAGCGCCAGCTACAGCGACTGGAGCGGGTCTTCGTGACCGTTGCTCCAAGACGATTTAAGCGTGGAGTCAGACGTGCGATGGTGGTTGCCCGCCGTAAAACTCACACCGCGCTGCGACGGCGCGCCTCTCGCGACTACAACATCAAGATTCGTTCCCTGACCAAAGCGGTGAGCAATGGCCGCTTTGATGTTCAACAGGGTCTTTTCTCTTTTGTGGGCTCAACCAGGCCATTCAGCCTGATGGAGTTTCGAGGAACCCGACAGCTCAAACGCGGGGTGAAAGCCACCGTAAAAGGGGAAACCACATTATTTAGGCACGCCTTCATTCGCCCGGGTCGCCGCAGCGGCAAGCGGCTGGTGTTCGAACGTGTTCTAGAAGACGGAAAGCGAGTGAGCCGTTACCCCATCTCCGCCATTGTCGGGCCCAGTGCTGCGGACATGTTGAACCGTCCGGAGTGGGATGACACCGCTATCGATACCGCATTCCCGGTGTTTGCCGATGAGCTTTCTCGCCAGATTCAAGTAGCAATCCGTCATGGCTAAACGCAAGACAGAGATCGTCGTCTCATTACGCGATCGGGTAGCTGCTCGCCTCAAAAAGATGGGGCGATCGGTTGGCAGGGTCATCAAGCAGTTCACCAAGCTCGCCGCTGTTACTGCAGCACTCGGTGCGACGGGGATAAGCGCCATCTTCTTTGGGGCGATTCGCTCCGCTGCTTCTTTCGAAGAGCAGATGTCGAGGGTCAGAGCCATTACTGGTGCCTCTGCTGAGGACTTTACGCGACTCAAACAGGCCGCAGATGAAGCCGGCACTAGCACGCGCTTTACTGCTACGGAAGCCGCGCAGGGCTTAGAAGAACTCGCCCGCGCCGGGTTCAGTGCAGACGAGGCAGTTTCCTCTCTTAATCCAACGCTTAATCTTGCCCAGGCAAACGCGATTGGCGTTGGAGAGTCTGCAACCCTCATTGCCACCACACTCAATCAGTTTGGCAAAGAGGCAGAGTATGCGGCGACTGCCGCCGATATTCTCACGCGGGGCACCCAGACCAGCGCCCAGAATATTGAGCAGTTGGGCAATGCGCTGGAGTTTGCCGGCCCGATTGCCAACACTGCAGGCCTGAGTCTTGAGAAGACCACGGCCATCATTGGAAAGTTGGCTGATGTGGGTTTCCGTGGCGAAAAGGGCGGTACCGCGCTCAGAAACGCACTCATTGAACTCTCCAACCCGAGCAGCAAATTCCGACAGGAACTCGCTGATCTCAATATCCATTCCACCGACTTCGTTGAAGTCCTAGAG
>JAAXHB010000316.1 GCA_012271125.1 Actinomycetota bacterium
TGCCTGAAATAGTTAGCAGCAGCGCTGCCATCGCTCCAGCAAGCTCCGAAGCTTCTCCGTCTGCTACTCCATCTCCACCTGCGACTTCATCTAAAGTCCCGTCGCCCGTCTCTTGGCGTTCCGCATCCTCTTCAAGCTTTTCATTATCCAGCAACGCCGAATATGCCAGTAACTTCGAATATGTAGGCACAAAACTCGCCGACAAGACCCCTTCACCCAGCAGGTTTTGCAACAGGTTCGGAACCCGCATAGCCACTGCAAAAGCGTCCGCAGCAAAACTGTTGCCAAGCAGTCGAGATGTGACCGTTTCACGCAACAATCCAGCAACTCGGCTCAGGCCAATGCCCAACGCCACCAACACCGGCCCTCGCCGCTTATTCATGCCAGCACCACCGCAGATCACGCTAATCGCCCTCAGTTAGCCTGTAATCATGAGCGTTGCTGCGCCTTCTGTCGCCTCAGCTTTCTCCACCGTCGACGCAGAGGTTCAAGAACTAGCTGCCCGTGCCAAAGTTGCGTCCAGAGCCTTGGCAACAGCTTCAACATCTGCCAAAAACGAAGCCTTGCGCCTAGCTGCTGACCTGCTAATCGCTCGCAGTGACGATATTTGCACCGCAAACGACCTCGATGTCGCCCAAGCCCAACAAGATGGCATCAGCGAAGGCCTAATCGACCGTCTACGCCTTGATCCAGGACGCATTCAAGCCATGGCAGACGGCCTCCTGGCGATCGCCGAACTGCGTGACCCAATCGGTGAGATCACCGACGGCTGGACACGTCCCAACGGACTGCGCATAGAACGTGTTCGCGTCCCACTAGGAGTCGTCGCAATCATCTACGAAAGCCGCCCAAACGTCACCTCCGACGCAGCCGGCCTATGCATTAAGGCTGGCAACGCCGCATTTCTGCGCGGCTCGTCTTCTGCGATCAACTCAAATCAAGCAATCGCCGTATGTGTCACCGACGCTGCCGCTAAAGCCGGACTGCCTGCTGACTCGTTGATCTTGTTGCCTGACACATCCCGCGAAGCTGCGGTTGCCTTCATGCGCCAAGATGCCTACATCGATTGCCTCATCCCTAGAGGCGGCCCCTCTCTCATCGAATCAGTCAAGACAAACGCAACAGTGCCTGTCATCATCGACGGTGCCGGCAACTGTCACCTTTACATAGATGCCAGTGCCGACCTTGAAATGGCAACAAACATTTTGGTTAACGGCAAGACGCAACGCCCATCGGTGTGCAACGCCTTGGAATCGCTAGTAGTTCATAAAGACATCGCCAACGACTTCGTTCACCGAGCTGTAGAGCACCTAGAAGGCGTGGAGCTTGTCGGCGACGCCCAAGCCCAGCAAGTGTCATCTCAGATTGGCGCTGCCACAGAAGAAGATTTCGCCACCGAATATTTAGATCTGAAAATGTCGATCAAGGTTGTCGACAACGTCAGCGACGCCATCGACCACATCAATGCCAACGGAACCGGTCACTCCGAAGCGATTATCACCTCATACCTCGACACCGCTGAACAATTCACCAAAGGCGTCGACGCTGCCGCAGTGCTCATAAACGCCTCCACACGCTTCGTTGATGGCGAAGAGTTCGGATTTGGCGCCGAAATTGGCATAAGCACACAGAAGCTTCATGCGCGTGGCCCTATGGGCTTGTCTCAGCTCACGACATTGAAGTTTGTGGTGCGCGGCACCGGCCAAGTCCGGTAGGAGAATGTCTGAGCGTTTCGCCTCAGCCAAAGAGGTTCGCTCGGCGCTTGCAGGCGTCGATTACCTGTGTGAAGATTCCACCGCAGAGGTCGTCTATCTCGCCGACAGGCTCAATAAACCAATCCTTGTCGAAGGTCCCGCTGGCACAGGCAAGACACAACTTGCTAAAAGCGTTGCCGAGTTCACCAGCAGCCACCTAATACGGCTGCAGTGCTACGAAGGCCTTGACGAAGCCAAAGCCCTATACGAGTGGAACTATAAAAAGCAACTGCTGCGCATCCAAGCCGAGCGTGACAGCGACCGCAGTTGGAACACAGTTTCGGACAACATTTTCTCCGACGAATTCCTGCTAACCCGTCCTCTCCTTGAAGCAATCCGAGCAACTGACCCAGTTGTATTGCTCATCGACGAGGTCGACCGCGTCGAAATCGAAACCGAGGCACTGCTGCTTGAAGTGCTAAGCGAATATCAAGTTTCAATACCCGAACTGGGAACACTCAACGCAGAACAAATTCCGCTGGTCTTTTTGACCTCTAACAACACACGCGAGCTGAGCGAAGCCCTGAAACGTCGTTGCCTGTATTTGCACATTGACTATCCAACTGCCGAACGTGAGCGCGAGATCATCGTTGCTCGAGTGCCCGGCATAGACGCTGCCTTAGCTGATCAAGTTGCCCAGGTGGTCAGGTCAATACGCCAAATCGAGCTTAAAAAGCCGCCTTCAGTGTCTGAAACACTGGACTGGGCACAAACATTGGTGCTTCTTGAAGCCGAGAAGATCGACACTGAGATGGTGAACAGCACCGCAAACATATTGCTCAAGTACCAAAGCGACATCGCCCGCGTTGCCAAGGAGTTCACCGTCGCCGAAGCCAACTAGGCGCAACATCTTAGACAGTCGTCTTAGCACTACCTGAACCATGCTTGACCATGCTTGACCTTGTTAACGGCTTTATTGTCGAACTGCGAGCCGTCGGTATACCAGCAAGCCTCACCGAGACAATTGACGCCGTTCAAGCAGTTGAGAACCTCGGTATCGATGATCGTGAGAGCCTGCGCACTGCCCTCGCTGCCACGCTGGTTAAGAATCAGGCACACCGTCGGGCCTTTGACACGATCTTTGAGGTCTATTTCTCGCTACGTGGCCCGCAGTACGCAATAGAGGGCACCGACGAACAAATCCCGCCCTCCGGTGCCGCAGACGCACCCCGGGAAGGTGACAGCCTCAATGATCTCAGTGAAGCGCTGTTTGCGGCGCTGCGTTCTGGAGAAGGCATGCGCTCACTTGCCGGTGCTGCCGTCAGCCGTTTTGCCGGTATGGAAGCTGGCAGAGCAGTTGGCGGCACCTACTACCTCTACCGCACCTTACGCAACCTTGACCTAGACGGTGCCTTGGAGAACCTCCTAAATCAGGCGCAGATGACAGACGGCGACCCACTTGATGACCTTGATCTGCGACTCCTACGTGACACATATGAGAACCGAATAGCTGAACTCAAGTCGCAAATAGAAGCCGAAATACGCCGTCGTCTCGTCGCTGATAGGGGAGTGGAGGCAATGGCTAAAACCTTGCGCAAGCCACTGCCTGCTGATATTGAGTTCATGCACGCCACGCGTGAAGAAATGGCAAGCCTGCGCAAGGCGCTACATCCGCTGACCCGCAAGCTTGCTGCGCGGCTTGCCCGGCGTCGTCGACATGGTCGACGCGGGCCGCTTGATTTTCGTTCCACCGTGCGCCACTCTTTGTCCTACGGGGGAGTGCTCGCTGAACCCAAGTTCAAACATCCCCGTCCGCACAAGCCTGAAATCATGGTCGTAGCCGACGTTTCTGGTTCTGTGGCAGCTTTCGCTCGTTTCACGCTGCATCTGGTCTATGCCATATCTAATCAGTTCACCAAAGTCCGCTCCTTTGCTTTCATCGACGGCCTAGATGAGGTAACACACGTGCTTGAAGGTGCCGACGATGTCAGCGAAACCCTGCATCGAGTGCACACCGAAGCCAACGTTGTCTGGCTAGACGGCCATTCCGACTATGGTCACGCTTTTGGCATTTTCTGGGACAACTTCAACCCAGACATTGGCCCAAGAACCACAGTGCTGATCCTTGGTGACGCCCGCAACAACTACCACGCTTCCGGTTCACACATACTCAAAGATGTGAAACGCAAAGCTCGCAAGGTCTACTGGCTCAATCCTGAGCCTCACAGCTACTGGAATACTGGCGACTCGTCCATGTCTGACTACTCACCGCATTGTGACGGCGTCTTTGAAGTCCGCAATCTACGCCAGCTCGAAGCCTTTATCGATCATTTGGTATAGATCGTTTGGCGTAGACCACCTGACGTAAACCCCTGACCTGGGGAGCGAGCGGGTCTAAACCGACTGCCTAAGAACGCTCCGACAGATGTTGTGCCACCCGAAACGCCAAATCCACCGACTGGCGTCCATTCAAACGCGGATCACACAATGTTTCAAAAGCTCGCGACAGGTCGGCATCGCTAATTCCAGCAGAACCTCCAAGGCATTCGGT
>JAAXHB010000317.1 GCA_012271125.1 Actinomycetota bacterium
CGCTACCGCTCAAAAAAGATTTTCCAAGCTCGCCCCTACCACAAGCAAAAGTGCGCATTCAACCCTGCCAGCCCTACCCGCACTTTGGAACCCAAACAACTAATTAGGGCTGAGGGCGGTAGCCTGCCCGCTTCGTGGGTTCGCTCATCAAAAAGCGCCGTAAGCGCATGCGTAAGAAGAAGCACAAGAAGATGCTTCGGCGTACCCGCCATCAGCGTCGCAAGTAGCTGTTAGCGACGATTCGGTTTTCTCCGGGGAAAGCACCGGGGACGAAGTAGGTGCTGCCGCCGCCTGCTAGCTGAGGGGTGATGCCGGTGGCGTTGCCGAGCTGGTCTTTGTATTTGAGTAGGTCGGGGTAGAGGTCGACGGCGGCGGGTTCTAAGTCGTTGCCGTTTTCGCCATAGGGTCGTTCATGATTTTTTTTGGCGATTTCATCCCAAGCGGCGTAGACGGCGGCGGTGTTGCAGCCAAACGGTGGAATCAACAAGGTGTATTGCTGTTCTTGGAATGGCAGAGGTTCGATGATTTCGCCGATTCCGGTGACTCTGGCACGTCCTCCAACAAGGCAGAAAGGGACATCACCGCCAAGTGACGCTGCCACAGCAGCGTCACCAGTGTTAACGGAGACGGCTTGGGCAGTGTCGGTGAAGCCTGCCCAGCGGAGGATGGCTGCCGCATTTGAGGAGCCGCCGCCGAGGCCTGCGCCGGCGGGGATTTGTTTTTGAACTGTTACTTGTGCGCTGCGGCGGGCGAGGTTGAGGGCTTTGGTGATGAGGTTGTCGTCTTGGGGGACTTGAAAGTCGGACATGGTGACTTGGGTTTCACCTTCGGTTACTTCGAGAGTGTCGCCGAAATCGAGAGAAGTCATCTCGGCATCAATTAGGTGGTAGCCGTCGGAGCGCACGCCTGTAATTCGTAGTGACAAGGTCAATTTTGCGGGGGCGAAAAGTTTCATATGGTGCTCGCGAGTCTCTTCCATTGCTCAAGGGTCAGTGTCTCTGGACGAGCACTCGGATCTACATCTGCAGCGACGAAGGCGTCTTCGGTCACTAGTTCCGCAAGCGAACGTCGCAACATCTTTCGGCGCTGACCAAAGGCAGTTTTTACAAGCCGTTCTAAAGCTTGTACGTCGAAAGTGCCTGCGGAACGGCTAAGGGAGGTGGTATCAGAAGGGGGGGTAAGGG
>JAAXHB010000318.1 GCA_012271125.1 Actinomycetota bacterium
AGCGCCATTCCTCAATGTCGGGAGTTGGCGGTGACATTGTTGAGAGTTGCTCAACGGCATCAGTGCGGCGTTGACGTAGCCAGTCAGGGCCGCCCAAAGATCGGGCAGCGTCAGGAGTGAACGACTTCAAAGGAATTGCGTGACGCTATTGGGATAAGTGGCTAATCGCCTTGACGAAAACGGCGCCGAAAACGTTCAGCCCAGCTCAACTTGTTTTTCTGAGAGGGGCCGCGTGAAGCTTTGCGCGAGGTTCTCATTGAGCCTTTGCCGTTTGTTTGGCTTGAGCCCTTCCGGCGCAACCCTTTACCTGATCGCTTGTTGCGCTCGGCGTCAAGGTCGGCTATCACGTCAGGGGCAGCGTTATTGATGATGTCTTCGGCGGCGTCAAGCAACGCCGCAATGCTGGGATCGTTGCCCAGGCTTTCAGGCTCAGGTGGGGTTTTGGGTGTTACGAGTGATCCGTATTGCCAGTTCACATCGGCACGGCGTCGGATGTACGACTCACAGTCATCGGGGCAACGCCATGGGGCTTCGGGTGCCAGGTCAAGGTCGCACTTGCGGACAGTGTCGCCGTTGGGATATGTGCGAGATTCGAAGTACTTGCAGTCTTGGCGCATTGGCATGGCGTTACCTACTTGGTGCTTGGTATCTGATTGGTGCCTGTTCGGTGTTTTATACGGCACTTGTTATCTGTTTAGGTGCCTGGGCAAGGTTTAACCGACACTGCCTTCCATTTGCAGTTCAATCAGGCGGCTCCATTCGACCGCGTATTCCATCGGCAGGGTGCGTGTGACTGGTTCAATGAAGCCGTTGACAATTAGACCCATGGCTTGTTCTTCTGTGAGACCACGACTTTGCAGGTAGAAGAGCTGATCGTCGGCGACTCTTGACACTGTGGCTTCGTGACCAATGACGGCGTCGCCGGTGCCGACTTCCATGTAGGGATAGGTGTCGGAGATTGAGTCTTCGTCAAGGATGAGCGCATCGCATTGAACATGGCTTTTGCAGCCGGTGGCGTCTTCCTCGACCCGCACAAGACCTCGATAAGAGGTGCGTCCTCCGCCTTGGGAGACGGACTTGGACACAATTTTGGAGGTTGTTTCAGGTGCGGCGTGTGTCATCTTGGCACCGGTGTCTTGATGCTGCCCTGATCCGGCATACGCCACCGAAAGGACTTCGCCCGAAGCTTTGGGACCGACCATGACAACGGCTGGATATTTCATCGTGAGCTTTGAGCCGATGTTGCCGTCGATCCATTCCATGTGGCCTTCAGTTTCTACTCGGGCACGTTTGGTAACAAGGTTGTAGACGTTGTCTGACCAGTTCTGAATGGTCGTGTAGGTAACCCGTGCAGAAGGCTTAATGACGATCTCCACGACTGCGGAGTGAAGCGAATCAGAGGAATATGTGGGGGCTGAGCAGCCTTCGATGTAGTGAACCTTGGAGCCTTCGTCGGCGATGATCAGGGTACGTTCAAACTGTCCCATGTTTTCGGCATTGATTCGGAAATACGCCTGCAACGGTGCTTGGACTTCCACGCCTGGCGGGACGTATATGAACGAACCACCTGACCAGACAGCTGAGTTAAGGGCTGCGAACTTGTTGTCATTGGGTGGGATTACCGAACCGAAGTATTGCTTGACGAGTTCGGGATATTCCTTTAGAGCGGTGTCCATGTCGCAAAACAGCACGCCTTGGGCTTCGAGGTCTTCTCGGTTGCGATGGTAGACGACCTCGGACTCGTACTGAGCGGTGACGCCGGCTAGATACTTGCGCTCAGCTTCGGGGATGCCAAGTTTTTCATAAGTGTTCTTGATTGATTCGGGCACCATATCCCAGTCGTCGGCGAGGGCTTCGGTGGGCTTGATGTAGTAGTAGAT
>JAAXHB010000319.1 GCA_012271125.1 Actinomycetota bacterium
TATATATATATTGGTTTTGTAGTCAACATTGCATTTTTTGTGGCACTAGTAGTCCCTTTATTAATCAATGTAGCCTTTATTACTTTATTGGAACGGAAGATTTTAGCCAGAAGACAAAGTCGAGTTGGTCCCGTAAAAACTGGCTTTATTGGGGTTTTGCAGCCTTTTGCTGATGTTGTAAAATTACTTATATCACAAATACCTTATCCTACATATCGGTTAAAAGGTCTATTTATACTTACTCCTGCTGCCGGCCTAACTCTAGCAATTATATTTAGATTAGTTTTTAGCTTACCTTTAGGACATCCAAGTTGAGAGCTCAGGTTCTTATTTATTCTAATAATTTTAAGATTAAATGTGTACCCTCTTCTATTAAGGGGCTGATCCTCTAATAGGATTTATGCTTATTTAGGAAGAGTACGTGGGGTCGCCCAAACTATTTCTTATGAAATTAGATTGGCTTTTATTTTACTTGCTCTTTTTATTATATTTCCTTATAGAACCTTTAGAAAAATTCTTGATAGAAAAACTATTTTAATATTATGATGGCTCCCTTTATTTTTTCTATGAGCAATTTCAGCTGTTGCTGAGTTAAATCGCACGCCTTTTGATTTTTCTGAAGGCGAGTCCGAGCTTGTCTCAGGGTTTAATGTAGAGTACGGCAGGACTAAATTTGCCATTTTCTTTATGGCTGAGTATTTAATAATTTTAAGCTTAAGCTTTCTAAGGGTCTTTATATTTACCGGGGAGTTCTTTTCCAGAATTAGCAATATCAGCTGCTCTATGGGACTAATAATAATAATTATTTGATTACGGGCTACCTACCCCCGATTTCGTTACGATATGCTAATATTACTGGCTTGAAAGAATATTCTCCCTTGGAGCCTAGGATTAGCTCAAATATGTGTAGCGTTAGTCTTAATTTTATAGTTTATTTGATAATTTAAATAAAATTTTAAATTGTAAATTTAAATATGCCCTTGCTCAAATAAGTGGTGCCTTTATCTAAAAAATCTCCTCTGGTTAAAATTATACGAGATGCAATCTATGATCTCCCCACTCCTTCCTGCTTAACCCGAAATTGAAGATTAGGGTCCCTTTTGGGCCTTTGTCTTGTGAACCAATTAATTACAGGAATTTTCTTAGCTATACATTACTCATGCGACGTCACTCTAGCTTTTGAATCTGTAAGTCATATTGTCCGAGATGTAAATTTTGGCTGAGGACTACGAAGTCTTCACGCTAATGGGGCAAGTTTCTTTTTTATTTGTGTCTATACCCATGTTTTACGGGGGATTTACTATGGATCATATAATTTTAAACAAACTTGATGGGCAGGAAGAACTATTCTGTTTCTGTTAATAGCAACAGCGTTTTTAGGTTATGTGCTTCCTTGGGGCCAAATATCTTTTTGGGGGGCCACAGTTATTACTAATTTAGTTTCTGCTTTACCTGTAGTAGGAGAAACTGTAGTAATATGACTTTGAGGGGGTTTCTCGGTAGGAGGGGCGACTTTGACTCGATTTTTTAGATTTCATTTTTTATTTCCCTTTATTTTAGCAGCTTTAAGGGTTGTTCATTTATTTTATTTGCACAGGAGGGGGTCATCAAATTTATTAGGAGTGAGAAGTGATCTAGATAAGACTTCTTTTCATCCTTACTTTACACTAATGGACGCGATAGGTTTTATTATATTTTTTATTGTGTTTTTTATAATTAGATTTTTTGCTCCTTGAGATTTAGGGGACCCTGAGAATTTTATTGCCGCAAATCCTCTAGTTACTCCTGCCCATATTCAGCCGGAATGGTATTTTTTGTTTGCGTACGCCATTTTACGATCTATCCCCAATAAGGCGGGAGGGGTTTTAGCCTTGGTTTTATCAATTGCAATCTTATTTATTTTACCTCTGTCCTCAAGAACTGCCTTTAAAAGTAATAAATTTTTACCTGTTAAAAAATTGTGCTTTTGAGGTCTAGTATTTACAGTTGTTTTGTTAACCTGAATTGGGGCACGCTCGGTTGAAGAGCCTTATATTTTAACGGGCCAAGTTTTAACAGTAGTATATTTTAGGTATTACTCAATTTTTTTCATGAATTAATTTATTTTAATCAGTTGGTTTAGTATAATTAATACATATCTTTTACAAAGATAAAATTTATAACTATCAGCTTATATAGCCGTGCCTCAAGTTAGACCTATATATTGAATCGTTTTAAATATCAGTTGTTTAACAGTTTTTTTGGTAAGCAGAATCAAAATCTATTACTATTAACAATTTGTTTTCTATTTTTGATCCTGTTAGAATAAAAAGGTTAGCTTTGAGCTTTAATTGAATTAGGTTAATTGCAGTTTTTTTAATGCCCTCTTGTTACTGAATAATCAAAAGAAAAAATTTATATGGAATAAGCTTACTACTGAAGTTTTTAGCACAAGAGCTTCAAATAGTTATTGGCCGAAACCCAGCTTCAACAGCGCTTCTTTTAATTGGGCTGTTTATTTTTATTTTAATCAGGAATTTAGCCGGGTTATTGCCTTATATTTTCACACCCCACAGACATTTATCTATCACTCTTTCTTTAGGGCTTCCTTTTTGAGCCGGGTATATCCTGTTTAATTTTGTTAATAATACTAGTTCTGCCTTAGCCCACTTAGTGCCAGCAGGCACCCCAACCGTATTGGTTCCTTTTATAGTTCTAATCGAGTTGATTAGGAATATTATGCGGCCTTTGACTTTAAGGATTCGGTTAGCTGCTAATATGGTAGCGGGGCATCTTTTATTAAGCCTATTAAGCCTTCCCGCCCCCAGGGCCAGATTAGTCGTACTGAGAATATTGGGAAGGGGATTAGTTTTATTGAGGTTGTTGGAATTAGGGGTCAGCTTTATTCAAAGCTATGTTTTTATAACTTTGTCTTCTCTTTATATTTCTGAGGTAAATCATATTAGGAATAATTAAAGTTTAGCTTTTTAATATAATAATTATATATAATTTCCAATTATAAAATCTTCGGGAAAGCTATGGTAGAGTAGTTTAAAAAAAA
>JAAXHB010000320.1 GCA_012271125.1 Actinomycetota bacterium
TCCTTCACCTACACCACCACCCGTGACGACGGCAACGGCACTGTCAACATCAGCATCACCTTCAATGACGGCGGCACAGACACCCTCGTTAACGACACAGTTACCGAGCCTCGAGTCGGCCTCGCTGCAATGAACGTCGTAGTCGATGTTGTCGACAACGACACCTGCGACGACGGTTGTCGCAACATCGACATCGTCTCCGGCCAAGGCCCCAGCGTTGGCTCCACCAGCATCGATCAAAACGCCGGCACTATCACCTGGACTCTCGGTGCTAACGCCGCCGCCATCGATCAAGTCACCTTCCAATACGAAACCGGCGACAATAACGGTGCCGCCACCGTCACCATCAACATCAACAACACCAACACCCTCGTCGATGACCCCGAAACCGTCTACCGCTCCGGCACCGCTGCACTCACCGTCGACTTCGATGTCCTCGATAACGACACCTGCTCCGCTGACTGCACCGGCCTCTCAGTCACCTCCGACCCCTCCACCGGCACTGCGACTCCTGTGGATACCGATTCTGACGGCACTAACGACGCGATCCGCTACACACTCAGTGCTAGTACCGCAACCCCAGGCAGCAACGTCACCTTCACGTATGGCACCGACAACGACGGCGGCACCGACGCTGATCACGCCACAGTCACGATCACCTTCAACACCGTGGCTGACAAGCTCGCAAACGGCTCTCTCACCACGACTGGTACCCGCACCGGCTGGGCTGCAGTGTCCGGCACCTTGGTCATTACCTCTATCTCCGGTGTTACCTGTCACGCCACAGCTGATTGCGCCGGTTTGACGTTCACTCAACCCACGTCTGGCGCGACCGTGGCATACAACGCAACCAACAAGACCTTCACCTACACATTGCCCGCGTCGGTTCAGTCCGCAGTCACCTCTGACAGCTTCACCTTCACAACCACCGCCTCACACGGCGGCGAGTCCGCAACCGTGAACGTGACCGTTGATGCGGCTGACAAGTTGAACGCTGAAACCGAAGCGGTGACTCGTGACGGGTTGAAGGAACTAAGCGTTCTTATTGATGTGTTGAGTAACGATGAGTGCGCTAACGGTTGCGCCGGCTTCGCTGTTGTTACTGGTCCGGGTTCTGGTCAAGGCTCCGCGGTTGTTGAGAACGGCCAGATTCGTTACACAATCCCTGCTGGCACAGCAGCGTTTAACTCAACAACCGTTACCTACGGCACCACCAAAGATGGCAACGACGCCACTCTCACTATCAACATCACCAACACTGACTCACTTACCGATGATTCGGTGACGATTTATCGCAA
>JAAXHB010000321.1 GCA_012271125.1 Actinomycetota bacterium
ACTATCGAATCTCAGCGCACAGAACAAACACCCTTTATTGGGCTAGAGGATGACATTGATTGGCATACAACTGAGGAACGGCGGTTTTTCCTGGCACCAGAGCTGTCCGAAGAGGAACGGCTGTGCTATGAGCACGAATACGGCATTGCCGATAGTGGAGTCCTCAAGGTCAAGCAACGGCTTGCATTGATGCCCTATGTGCTACAAGAGCTATCAGAACGCCGATGTTGGCGCCGCGATGGCACCTCGGTGCCGATATGGGAAGTACCTGAGGATTTAATTAGGTACTAGCGGTCGAATAAGCCGTCGTAGCTGCCAGCCGCATCGGGCGCCGAGACAACGCGCTGGCGCACCAAGCTGGATGGCCGTCTAAAGCTCGCGCTCGCGGGAACGACAATGAATAGAATGAATGGGCGGCAGGAGCGATATAAGGACCGCTGTGCTCTTACTGCACGGGTGGAGACGGCAGCGCACTTTGCCCAATGGTCTCGATGGCGACCCCGCCGACTAGCCAGAACAGCCACAGGAGCCCAATCGAAAAGATCGCCTTCCGCACGGGCACGTCAGCCAGTACGCTCAAGCCGACGCCCATGATCCCAACCTGCCACAGATCAAAGGGGTTGGCGGCCGCGATCACCCGGCCGCCAAACGTGGCGGCGGCCTCCTCGGACAGCAAAAAACCCAACCCCAAATGTGCCCCGATGTCGCCGGTGGACAGCACCAGCACCGCCCGCACGGCCCACTCGATAGCCACCACCAACGCCGCGTATGCTTTCACGATCAGCATTTGCCGGTAGCTGACCTCGGCCTGGAAAACCGAGCGCGCTAGCCCCAACAGCACCGCGCCGACTACGACCAAGGAAGTAAAAAGCCCCACCGGGATCATCATCCAGCCGTGGGCCCGCATCATGGCCGCACTGTCTTTGTAGTGCTGTTGCTCAGCTTCGTCCATGCCCTCTAGATGCTGCTGGACGGCTGGGCCATCCAGGTCGGTTGCAGCGTCTAAAGTCAAGTGATATGCTCCGAGGCCCACGGCGCAAACCAGGAGTGCCGGTAGCAACCAGTCGTGCGCACTCTCTTGGCC
>JAAXHB010000322.1 GCA_012271125.1 Actinomycetota bacterium
CGCATTCAACCCTGCCAGCCCAACTCGCCCTACGTGTCAGCCCAATTTCGTAGGTTCGAAGCGGGAGCGTTGTCGCCGGGCTCATTCGTTGGCTTTATGTTTTTGAATTCTCTGCCATTCGTCGCGGAGGGTGACGGTTCGGTGGAAGAGCATCTTGTCATCCGCCACCGGCGGGTTTTGGGGGTCTGAGTCTTTGCTGTCTAGGGCGAAGTAGCCGAGGCGTTCGAACTGCACTACTTCACCAGGCTGGGTTTGGGCAAGGGCTGGTTCGGCTTTGGCGTTGGTAATCAGCTCACGGGCATTGGGGTTATGGGAATCGAGTATGTCGCTACCGTCTGAACCGGGGATTGGGTCGCTGAACAGACGCTCATAGAGGGCAGCGTCTATGTCGAAGGCATGGTCGGCTGAAACCCAGTGGATCGTTGCTTTGACACGGCGTCCGTCGGGAGCTTTGCCGTCAGCGGTTTCAGGGTCGTAGGTGCAATAAAGCTTGGTTGGGTTTCCGTCTGTGTCTGTGTCGATATCGTCGCAACGCAGGAAATAACCAGCACGCAACCGCGCTTCCCGCCCGGGGGCGAGGCGGAAGAACTTGTTAGGCGGGTCGAGGCGGAAGTCGTCGTGTTCAATCCAGAGCCGCTTCGACATTGGGATTTCACGTTCGCCATCGGTTGGGTCTTCAGGATTGTTGAGAGCAGAACGATTCTCAACATGACCGTCAGGCCAGTTAGTTATCTCCACCTCTAGAGGACGCAGCACCACCATGCGACGCTGCGCATAGCGGTTGTGATAATTGCGCACAAAGGATTCCAGAAGCTCAATCTCATGTGTGCCGTTGACTCGTGCTAAACCAATGTGGGTGCAGAAGTCTCGGATCGCCTCAGGTGGATAGCCGCGCCGGCGTAGGCCACGCAAGGTGGGCATCAGCGGATCGTCCCAGCCAGTCACAAGCTCAGATTCAACAAGGCGCGCCAACCCACGTTTGGAAGTGACCGTATGGGTCAAGTTCAAGCGGGCGAACTCGATTTGGCGGGGCTGCTCGGCAGGCAAAGGCAGGTGCTCAAGGAACCAGTCATAAAGCGGGCGGTGGGCGTCGAACTCAAGGGTGCAAAGCGAATGAGTGACGCCTTCAATGGCGTCGGACTGGCCGTGTGCCCAGTCATAGGTGGGGTAGATGCACCAG
>JAAXHB010000323.1 GCA_012271125.1 Actinomycetota bacterium
GTTAGCGACAACGACCGCGGGTTTTACTAATCCGTCTTTTTCGGGGTGTGGTTTGTAGACGGCTAGTAGGTCGCCGGCTGAGTCGATGACTGCCCAGGGACCGTCACCGGTATGGCTGAGTTGTTGGCGGGGTAGGACTTTGCCGTGGATTATGTCGGTGATGTTAGAAACATTGATGGTTTCTAGGTGAGCAACTGCAGCGGTGAGCGGAAGTAGCTGTATGTCGTCAACGGGGTGGGCTTGGGTGAAGTCGCCTATGGCAGTGCGGCGCAAGTTCTGAATGTGTGCGCCGCCACCGAGAGCAATACCCAAGTCAGCTGCGAGCGTACGTATGTAGGTGCCTGAGGAACATTGAACTTCGGCGTGCCATATGTGAGGCTCTGCAGTAGGTGTGAGATCGAAATGGTGAATGGTGACGGTTCGAGGCGGTCGCTCAACTTCTTTGCCTTCGCGGGCTAGCTCATGGAGGCGTCTGCCTTGAACCTTTACCGCTGAAACCATTGGCGGAATCTGAGTTATTTCACCTGTTAAAGCTGCGGCGGCTTCGAGAACTTGAGCTTCGGTAACTGCTGACATGTCATGTGTTGCGGTGACTTCACCGGCAGCATCAAGCGTTGAGGTTTCGGCACCAAAAACAATCTCTGTTGTATAGGTCTTAGGCAAATCGCCAAGGAAACGCAACAAGCGAGTGCCTTTGCCGACACCGAGGATTAGGACACCGGTAGCGTCGGGGTCGAGGGTTCCGCTGTGTCCGATCTTGCGAGTGCCTAAGGCTTTTCTGGCTTGAGCGACGACGTCGTGACTGGTGCAACCGGCGGGCTTGTCGACTATTGCGATTCCGTTTGGGGCGATTCCATTTGGGGCTATGCCGTTTGGGGAAGTCACTCTCGGTTTGCGCGAGAACGAGCAATCAAATCCTCGATGTGCTCAGCAGTGCGGATTACTTCATCGGGACGGAAAACAAGTTTCGGCGTCTTGCGCAAACGTGCTTGATCTCCTACCGCGCGACGCAACCGTCCTACGTGTTCGTCAAATGCCTCGGCTACGTCGGAGTCGTCATCGGAATCAACAGTGGTGTACCAAACAATCGCACGATGCAGGTCACGGTCAACGTCGGCACCGGTAATGGAGACCAGCTCGAGGCGTTCGTCGCCGATGCGTTCCATCGTCTCAGCAACAATCCGCCGCACAAGTTCACCGACCCTCGCAGTCCGATAACTCGCCTTCGGATCCTCGGCAAAGTTTTGCCTCCGTTTTCTAGTCACTCTTCCGAAAACTATCGGGGAAAACGGATAGAGGGAGCACCTTATGAAGGGAAGGAGGGATTTAGATGCGAGACGAGTTAGGTGCTAGATGGACGGAAGCGAGTTGGGCTGGCGGGCTTGAATG
>JAAXHB010000324.1 GCA_012271125.1 Actinomycetota bacterium
GTGCTGGGGGTTCGATGCGCAGGACTCCTTTGGTGCGGGTAACCCGATAGCCGCCTGTGATCTCGGTTGCCTTGTGGACGCCGTGAACGACGTCTAGGACACGGTCGATGCAGGCTGTTGTGGGGGTGGTTGGGTTGGCTGTCATGGGGGTGGTTGCATTGGTAAGCCACTGGCGGAGTGCTTCGGTTGCTACGGCGACGGGGGCGGCGGCAAGTTCCTTCACGTTGGTTGGGTCTAGGGCGGCGGCTTGGGCGGCTATGACTGCCTGGGCGTCGCGCATATGGTCGCCGTGCCGGTTGATGAGCGGCACGCAGTCACGATTCAGTGCCTCTGCTAGGGCGGGGATGACATTGTTGCGGATTGCGACACGGGCGAATGTGTCATCGGCGTTCATTGGGTCGTCAACGGTGTCGAGTTTGAGGGCTTGACAGAGTTGCTGGGTTTCGTGGCGGCGCAGGTTCAGGATTGGACGGCGGACATTGCTGAAGGTTGCGGCGGCACCTTGGAGTCCACCGCCGCGGGCGATGTTGAAGAGGATGGTCTCGGCTCGGTCATCGGCAGTGTGGCCGACCATTACGTCATCGGGCAAGGCTTCGTAGCGGGCGGCTCGGGCTTGTTCTTCGATGTTTGATCTAGTGTCAATGTAAACGTCACGTCCTACAAAGCTCGCGCCAAGCTGATCTGCAATTATTTCGGCTTTGTGTTCGTGATCGTCTGCATTGGGATGAAGATGATGGTTGATGTGCCAGGCTTCGACTTTGAGGTCTGCGGCGATTGCTAGGGCTACGAGAGAGCTTGAATCTGGTCCACCTGAGAGTCCGCAAGCGACTTCGGTTCCGGCTTCGGGGAAGTTGCAGCGGGTGAGAAGGTCTGCGATTAGGGCTTTAGGCACCCTGATTGTCTAGCTAGGCAGCGACAGGCATGCCGACTCGTGAAATCCACCCTTGTGGGTTGCGGATTTCTGCCAAATCGGGCAAGTTGTCCGGTAACTCCCAGACTCGATTGAACAACTCGGTGCCGCCAGCTGCTTCCACAGCTGCCAGGAAGTTCTCGCCTTCGGCATATTGCTTGAACTTTGCCTCAAGTCCGATTAGTCGCTGGGCGAATCGGGCGAAGCCACGCACCGACGAGCGGCGGTTGTGCATGACCTTGTGAAAGCGTTCGGCGCTAGGGACGAGGCCTTCGCCGGCGCGGGTCATGATTACGTCGCCGTGACCTTCAAGCAGGCTCATCAATCCGCCGATGCGTTGCATCGCAGCGAGCTGATCCGATGATGCGAACAGTGCCATGAGCCCGCCCATGTCCAGCGGACTTTCGCCACGCTCGCGGGCTTGTTTCATGCGTCTAAAGCCTTCGACGAAACGATCTGGGTCGGCTTCGAGTCCGTCCATGACTTCATGGACGAGGCTGAGGAAGTGTTCGCGCATCCAGGGCACGCCGGTGAACTGCGCTCTGTGTGTGACCTCGTGTAGGGCAAGCCAGAGGCGGAACTGCTTGGGGTCAAAGGCATAGCGGCGCTCTAGCGCCAACACGTTTGGTGCGACGTAGTAGACGATGCCGTCTTTGTTGTCGTTTGTGTTGTTCTTGTTGTCGTCATTGTTGTTATTTGTGGCGTCGGGGTCGGTTTCGTCTTCTGCAAGCAGCAAGTCGTACTGACCGAGCACTCTGGTCGACATCCAGCCGAGCATTGCTCCAAGCTCAGCGCCGGCAACTTGTGAGCCAATTTTGTGACCGCTTAGCTGCTTTGTGATTGGCCGTAGCAGACGTTCAAACGAGACAAGGTTGGCATCTACCCAGTCCGCTCTGGTAATGACCGCACCGGTGGCTTGTCCTGCTGTGGACACCAGACCGGTGCAGGCTTCTACAAGCTCTTGTGCTTGAGGTGTGTAGGTCTCAAAATCTGCCTCTAGCTCTTCTCGGAGAGCCTTGCTGCGGAATGGTTCGTTGGCGCTAAACCGTCCCGCAACCTTGCGTGCCAGCGCCCAGTCAATGTTGCTCGTCACAGGATCACCTATAACCGTTGGCCTTTATCAGGGTTGAATGT
>JAAXHB010000325.1 GCA_012271125.1 Actinomycetota bacterium
GGGTGTGGGCGTCTCGGCGGTTGTTGCGTCCGTTGGTTCAGGTTCGAAGGGCGGCTGCGGCAGTGGCTGGCGGTGCGCTTGATACTCGTCTTGCTCCGCCGGGGGACTCTGATTTGGATTCGTTGGCGGCGTCGTTTAATGAGATGGCGGGTTCGCTGGAGCATCGCATCGCTAGGGATGCTCGCTTTGCTTCGGCTGTTGGCCATGAGTTGCGTTCGCCGTTGATGACATTGACTGCGTCGATGGAGGTGTTGTCAAATAATTCCGGCGAGTTGGGCGAGCGTGGACGGGTTGCGTTGGGGTTGTTGTCAGATGACATTTCTCGTTTTGAGCATCTGGTGGAGGATTTGTTGGAGATCAGCCGTTTTGAGGTTGGTACTGCTGAGCTGGCTGCAGAGCCTGTTGATCTGAAGGATTTTGCTCAGCATTGGATTTCTGAAAACGGATCGGCTGAGATTGCCTTTGCTTGTGACGACAGTGCTGCTCCGATCTGGGCTGACAAGCGGCGGCTGGGGCAGATCATGTCCAATCTGGTCGAAAACGCCATCAAGTACGGCAGTGGCAATACTGAGGCCGGAGTTGAGGTGGGAGTTGAGGTGGGTGTTGAGGTTGAGCAGACAAGCGTGCGTTTAAGTGTCAGTGACCATGGCGGCGGCGTTGCACCAGCAGAGCGTGACGAGATTTTTGAGCCGTTTATTCGTGGTCGAGCCGGAGGTCGCCGTGGACGAGATTCCGGTACCGGCCTGGGACTAACTCTGGTTGCTGAACATGTGAGCCTTCATGGCGGCAAAGTCTGGGTCGACGACCGCTCAGACGGCCAATCCGGTGCCTGCTTTACTGTTGAACTCCCCCGCTACGACCCCGACCATGAGTAGTCCTATGCCAATGGTTGCGCGGAGAGTTGCTGGGTTGCTGTGCGCGGCTTTATTTGTTGTTGGGTGTGGGGTGCCGACTGATGAGGAGGCATCGGCTATTGATTTGGAGGAATTGCCGGAGGGGTTGAGGCCTGGGTTCACGCCGACAACGTCGACCACTCCCCCAACGCCTGCCTTGGAGACCTACACGGTGTTTCTGTTGAACAATCCGCCTGACACTGAACGCACTGTTGTGGTTGGCGTTGAGCGGCAGTTGTCTGAGGCGGGACGATTGAACGATGTTTTGGCTGCCTTGTTTGGGCAAGCCACTAGTGCCGATGAGCAGGCTGCGGGTTTCTTCAACACGTTGGAGTTGTTTGAGATGAACAGCGTGACTGTCGCCGATGACGTAGCGACTGTTGATATTGCTTCGCAGTCACCTGAGGAGATTCCCTCAGCAGACACTTTGCGACTTGCGGCGGCGCAGCTGGTGTTTACCATCACCGAATGGGGTGCTGATGGTGCGCGCATACTGCTTGACGGTGCCGAAGTGTCGATCCCAACCAGCGACGACGATGCCGAGCCCGGCACTGTCCTAAGAATCAGCGCTTATGAACAGTTTCAGCCCGACTTCGTCGCCACCGTCACAACTACAAGCCTGCCCTAACGAAACTTG
>JAAXHB010000326.1 GCA_012271125.1 Actinomycetota bacterium
CAATGATCGGGGAACGCAGTATCGCAGTGCCATATATACGTATGGGGCTGCGCAGGCTGAGGCGGCGGAGGCGAGTCGGGCGCGGTATCAGGGGTTGTTGGCGACGGGGGGATTTGGGGCGATCACGACTGAGATCGAGCCGGCTGGGGTGTTTTGGTATGCCGAGGATTATCACCAGCAGTATTTAGAGCGCAATCCGATGGGTTATTGCAATCATGGTTTTTGTCAAGTGCCGTATTCGCCGCAGGCCTCGTCATTTGAGGCTTCGCCTGAGGCGGTGGTTGCTAGTTAGGTGCATCGGGGCGCTGATGACATAGTCGCGGGTGGCGATGTAGGTGTTGCCGAAGCTGGTGTTGCCGGCACGTCGGGCTGGGCGCGCAAGATTGGCGCGGCGATGATGCTTATTTCGGCTGCGGGGTATGGGTCGTCGGGGCCGATTGCGCGCAATATCGACGCGACGACTTGGCAGATTGCGACCTGGCGTGGGTTGGTTGGGGCGCTGGTGATGTTTGGTTATGTGTGGTGTTGCCGGCTGCGTAAGCGATCAAAGTTACGGTGGCGGCCGGCGTTGCGGTTGCGGGGTTTGGCGTTGGCGGTTTTGTGTGGGTCGTCGATGTTTTTGTTGATTGCGGCGCTGGAACGCACAGCGATTGCGAATGTGACAGTGATCATGGCGACGATTCCATTTATAGCTGCGGGATTGGCGTGGGTGATTTCGCGGGAGAAGTTGCGGACGATCACGGTTGTAGCGGCGTCGGTGTCTTTGCTTGGGGTGTGCGTGACCGTTTTTGGGAGCTTGGGCGGAGACGGCAACGGGTTTGAGGGTTCGAGTTTGGACGGGACCTTGATGGCAGTGGCGTTGTCGGTGGCGCTGGGGTTGTTGATTGTGTTGGTTCGGCGTTTTGACGGGCGGGGCACTGGGGTGGATGCGGTGTTGGGGATGTCTATGGGTGGGGTGATGTTGTTTGTGGTGGCGTTGCCGGTGGCTGATCCGTTTGGGGTGTCGGGTTCGGAGATGCCGATGTTGGTGTTTTTTGGGGCGGTGCTTGGTGTGGCAACAGTGTTGTGGACCGAGGGGGTGAAGCTGATTCCGGCTGCTGAGGCTGGGTTGTTAGGGACAGCTGAGACGCCTTATGCGATTGTGTTGGCGTGGCTGGTTTTGAGTGAAGCGCCGCCAGTGGCGTCGGTGATTGGTGGGGTGTTAGTGCTCGGTGCGGTTGGAGTTCATGCGGGACGGGACTTGGCATTGAATCGGGTTAGTCGACCATGGTTGCGCCCCCGTGCGAGGCCGCGCATTTAGTTGTCGTTGGATTAGTTGTCGTTGGATTTGGAGATGTCGGCTGCTTTGCTGATGTCGTCGTCGTTATTAATCGTTTGATTCGGCGGCGGATTTGGGGCGGAAGAAGGCGGCGAGTTGTAGGACTGCCATGGCGATGCCGAGGCCGGCGGAGAGCCAGAGGCCGGTCCAGCCGTTGAGGTCTTGGGCGATGCCGATTTGGTGGTCGAGGGAAGCTTCGCCGGGGCCTAAGGTGGCGAGGGCAACGCTCATGAGGGCGATTAGGGCGACGTATTCGTAGCCGCCTTTGGTGATGAGGAAGCCACTTTTGCGGTGGACGGTCCAGCCGGCGACGACCATCACGCCGACGAGTCCTGCTGCGGCGAAGGTGGTGAGCAGGCCGAGGACGAGGAGTGCGCCGACGGTCATTTCGGTGTAGGCGGCGAGGAAGGCGTGGAGTCCGCCGGGGCGCATGCCGATGGAGTGGAACCAGCCGGCGGTGCCGGAGCGTTTGGAGCTGGTGACGCCTTTGGCGTAGCCGTGGGCGATAATCATGACGCCGAGGGTGATGCGGATGATGCCTGTGGCGAGGTCGTAGGCGTCGTCGGGGATGTTGGCGAGGTAGATATTGGTGGCGATGGGATCAAGGTTCATGGGGGCAGTTTAGATATGGATGTCTCGGCGGATGGGGTTTGGGTTGTGGGGGCAGCGCGGACGCCGGTTGTTGGTGGGGGGTCGGCTGGTCGGTCGTTGGCGGGGCATCCGATTGAGTTGGCTGGGGTTGTTGGGTCCGAGGCGTTGCGGCGAGCTGGATGTGATGTTTCTGAGGTAATTGTGGGGTGTAGTGATCCGGTGGGTGCGTATGGGGCGAACGTGGCGCGGGCGATTGTGTTGGCTGCGGGTTGGGGGGATCACATTGGTGGGCAGGTGATCGATCGAGGTGCGACGAGTGGGATGGCGGCAATGATTTATTCTGGGATTTCTTCTGGGATTTCTTCTGGGATTTCTTCTGGGCAGGCTGCCAAGGACTCAAGTAACGGTGTGCTGGTGATTGGGTTGGGGTGTCAGTCAGTAGTGCCGGCGGGGGCTGCGACCGCGCCTCGGGGATACGGGACGGCTTGGGCGGGGGTCGCAGAGAAGGTGAGTGAGGGGCTGTTGCCAGCGGCTCGGGTGGCGGAGCGGACGGCGATGGCAGCTGGGGTGAGTGCTGTTGAGCTTGAGGGGGTTGCTTTGCGGTCACGGGAGCGTCGGCTGGGTGCGAGTGGTGAGCTAAGTGATGTGATTGTGCCGGTTGGTGGGGTGTTTGAAGATGAGGTGCGGGAAATGGAAAGTGGGTTGCCGCCAATGTTTTCGGAAGATGGGTTATTGACGGCGACTACTTATGCGCCGCCTGCTGATTGCGTGTCGGCGGTTGTGTTGCGAAGAGGTGAAGCGGGGTTGGCTCGATTGGTTGGGATGGGACGTGCGGCGGGCGATCCGTTCGACCCGACTGGAGGAGTTGTTGATGCGGTTCGAAAAGTTGTGTCATACCCCTGTGCCAACATTGACGACATGTCAGAAGTGGTGATAACCGAGACTGATGCGGCGACGATGTGGCGGACCGCGCAAGTGCTTCAGTCGGAGTTTGGAATAGGTGAAGAACAGATCAACTCGCGAGGCGGTGCGTTGGCGACTGGGTATGCGGGACCGGCTGAGGAGGTGCGGTTGATATGTGACTCGGTAGGCGATGGTTTGTCGGTGGGTCACGATTCAAGTGCCAGACGGCAGGGGCGTTATGTGTTGGCGTTGAGTGTTGATCCGGGCGGGTCGGCGGCGACATTGTGGGAGACGTGATGTTTAGGCAGCGGAACTGGAAGTGGTTGTTACTGACCGCGGCGGTGGTTGGGGTGGCTGTTGGGTCGGCGTTGGTGGGCTGGCTCGAGGTTGCCATAGCCATAGCCGTGGGGTATTTAATCTTGCGAATTGGGTTTGGGATGTTGCGAGGGTTGGCGCGACCGTTGCCTGAGCCGCCTGAGGCTGGTCAGTTACGCAAGGTGAAATTGCATTATCACTGCAACATCTGCGGAGCGGAGGTGCGGATGACGGTGGCACCTGAGGAGGATCCGGAGCCTCCTCGACATTGTCAAGATGAAATGGATTTAGTGGTGCCTATTGAGTAATGAAAACTGAATAGTTATCTGAAGCGAGTGGCGGTGACGAGTCCGGCGAGGATGATTCCCAAACCCAGCAAGAGGATCAGGTTGGATGTTTCCCAGAGAATCGCCAAGTAATTGACGATGATCACCGCGACGCCTAGGCCGAGCAGCGAGAACAACAGGATCGGCACCCATATAGGGCTAGGGGGAAGTTCGTCATAGCCGGTGCGGGTGGTTTGCTCGGGCACGTAGTTGTCTGGTCGTGTGCCCTTTGGGGTCATGCGAGCGGCGGCTTGAGAAGCTGATACTCGGCGCTTAACGGGTCTTGCCATAGTCGCGAGATTAGTCGGTGAAGTTTTCCCAGTAGCGGGAGGCGACTGGGCCGGATTGATCTAGGTACTTCGAGCCGAGAGGTCCGGTTCCGTAGGGGCGATCTGCAGGTGTTGTCATTTGCTGGAAGCTGATTTGGCCGATTTTCATTCCGGGGTAGAGAGTGATTGGCAAGCTGGCGACGTTGGAGAGCTCCAGGGTGAGTTGTCCGTTGAAGCCAGCGTCGACAAAACCGGCGGTTGAGTGGATCAGCAACCCGAGGCGTCCTAGTGATGACTTGCCTTCGAGTCGGGCGACAAGGTCGACGGGCACGCCGACTCGTTCAAGTGTTGCTCCGAGGACGAACTCGCCTGGGTGAAGGATGAAGGGGTCGTCGGGGTCGGCTTCGACAAGTGTGGTGAGCTCGCTGAGGTCGCTTTTGACGTCGATGTGGCCCAGGGTGTGGTTGCGGAAAACTCTGAAGCTTGACCCGAGTTTGAGGTCGACTGAGGATGGTTGGATGCAGGTGTCGTCGAAGGGGTCGATGATGATGCGACCGTCGTCGAGGGCTTCGCGAATAGAGCGATCAGAGAGGATCACAGGGGGCGGAGCGTACATTAGGATTCGCGCAGTGGACTTTCGCCGCATCAACGGCCTGCCGCCGTATGTGTTCACGATCATCAATGAGCTGAAGATAAAAGAGCGAAAACGCGGTGTTGATGTAGTCGATTTGGGGTTCGGGAACCCAGATTTGCCGTCGCCGGATGTGGCGGTGGACAAGATCGTGGAGGCGGCTCGGAATCCGAAGAATCATCGGTATTCGTCGAGTCGGGGGTTGCCGGTGTTGCGACAGAACATGGCGAATCATTACAAGACCCGCTTTGGGGTGGAGCTGGACCCGGAGACGCAGGTGATGGCGACCATCGGGGCTAAGGAAGGGCTGAGCCATTTGATGTGGGTGCTGGTGGAGCGGGGCGACACGTGTCTGGTGCCGACGCCGAGTTATCCGATTCATATTTATGCGCCGTTGTTTGCGGGGGCGGGGATTCGTGAGGTGCCGTTGGCTGACGGCGATGAGTTTGTGGAGCGGTTGCGTCAGACGTGGCGTTATAGCCGGCCGAAGCCGCGGGTGGCGGTGATTTCGTTTCC
>JAAXHB010000327.1 GCA_012271125.1 Actinomycetota bacterium
CAGTCATCTTTAGTTATCCTTGGTCATCCGTAGTCATCCCTAGTCATCTTTAGTCATCCCAGTTATCCTAGTCATCCTAGGCATTGCTAGTCATCCTTAGTCATCCCTAGAGATCAATAGTCATCCTAGTCATCCGTAGTCATCTCTAGTCATCCCAATCATCCCTAGTCATCCCTAGTCATGCCAGTCATCCCTAGTCATCCGTAGTCATCTCAGTCATCCATAATCATCACTAGTCATCCCAGTCATCTTTGGTCATCGTAGGCATCGCTAGTTATCCCTAGTCATCCTTAGTCATCCCTTCATCCTTATTTATCCTTAGGCATTCCAGTCATCCGTAGTTATCCCTAGTCATCCCTAGTTATTCCAGTCATTCCTTGTCTTCCCTAGTCATCGCAATCATCCCTAGTTATTGCTAGTCATTCCTAGTCATCTAAGTCATCCCTAGTCATCCCCATTCCTCCCTTTTCATCCCTAGTCATGCTAGTCATCCCTAGTCATCGCTAGTCATCCTTGTCATCGCTAATCATTCCTAGTTATCCCAGTGATCCCTAGTCATCACTAGTTGTCCCTAGTCATCCCAGTTATTCGTAGTCATCCCCAGTCATCTTAGTCATCACTAGTCATCCCTAGTCATTCTAGTCATTCCTAGTCATTTTAGTCATCCGTAATCATCCCTATTCATCCCTATACATCCCTAGTCATCCCAGTCATGGCTAGTCATCCTTAGTCATCCCTAGTTATCGTAGTAATCGTTAGTGATCCGTAGTCATCCCTAGTCATCCCAGTCATCGTAGGCATCGCTAGTTCTCCCTAGTCAGCCCTAGTGATCTTAGTCAGTCCTAGTCTTCCCTAGTCATCCCTTGTCATCCTAGTCATTGCTAGTCATCTGTAGTCATCCCAGTCATCCCTTGTCATCCCTAGTCTTCCCTAGTCATCCCAGTCATCCCTAGCCATTTTTAGTCATCCCTAGGCATCCCTAGTGATCACTAGTCATCCCTAAACATCCCTAGTCATCCTTAGTCATCCCTAGTCATCCCAGTGATTCTAGTGATCCCTAGTCATTCCAGTCATCCCTAGTCATCCCTAGTCATCCCTAGTCATCTCTAGTCATCCCTAGTCATCTTTAGTCATCGCTACTCTCCCTTGTCATCCCTAGTCATCCCAGTCATCCCTAGTCAGCCTAGTCATCCCTAGTCATCTCT
>JAAXHB010000045.1:0-32496 GCA_012271125.1 Actinomycetota bacterium
AACGTACCCTCGCAGTCGCCGGCTCCCACGGCAAAACCACCACCACCGCCATGTTGTCCCACGTCCTCGCCGAAGCCGGCGTGCACCCCTCATTCATCATCGGCGGAGACGTCAACGAAATCGGCACCGGTGCCATGTGGGACGAAGGTGACTGGTTCGTTGTCGAAGCCGACGAAAGCGACCGCACCTTCCTATCCCTCAACCCCGAAATCGCCATCATCACCAACATCGAAGCCGACCATCTCGAGACCTACAACAACAGCACCGACGAACTCCAAGCCGCATTCGCCGACTTCGCCGCCGGCGCAACCCAAACCATCGTCAACTCCGGCGACACGTTTGCTTCTCGTCTCACCGGTGACAACATCATCAGCTACGGCACTTCTGACACTGCCGACTATCAAATCGTCGACATCTGCCTGGAGCTACCCAACTCCGCCTTCACACTTCGCCGCAATAACAACAACAGCAGCACCGACTTGGGGCGTGTCCAGCTGCCAGCCGCAGGACTTCACAACGCACAAAACGCCGCCGCCGCCGCAGTCGCAGCACTACAAGTCGGTGCCAATTTCGACGACATCTCCGACGCTCTGGGATGCTTCGCCGGAGTCGCACGCCGGTTCCAATTCCGAGGCAACGCCGACGGCGTCACCTTCATCGACGACTACGCACATCTACCCAGCGAAGTGGACGCAGCCTTAGCAGCAGCTCGCACCGGTGTCTGGGATCGAGTCGTGTGCGTATTCCAACCACACCGCTACAGCCGCACCGCGTCTGTTGGCGCTGACTTCGCAAGCTCATTCACCCAAGCCGATCACCTAGTGCTCACCGACATTTACCCAGCCGGCGAAAAACCTCGCCCTGGCGTCACCACCAAAATCGTCTTAGACGCAGTACTCGACGCTCACCCCTGGAGCGAGGTCACCTGGCTGCCACACCGCAACGACTTAACTCAATGGCTACAGACAACGCTTCGCCCAGGCGACCTTTGCCTCACCCTCGGTGCCGGCGACTTGACAACACTGCCCGGAGTCCTGCTCGAACGCATGTCCAAACCTGCCACGAAGGCTCCAGCTCTGACCAAGGCCCCAACAAAAGCCCACACGAAAGTCTTGTAATGAGCGCAGTCGACTTTGACCTTCTCGCTGAGCTAAGCGACGTATCGGCTCAAGTCGACGTTGCTCTTGACACTCACACCACCTACCGGCTCGGTGGCAACGCCAAAGCGCTCATAACCGTCGAATCCGCTGACGAACTAGCACAAATTGCTACCTGCCTAGCCGCCCACGGCATCACTACAGAGCAAATATTCGTCCTAGGCCGCGGCTCCAACGTCCTAATAGCCGACAACGGCTTCAACGGCATTGTCATCAAACTCGGCAACGGCATGTCCCAATCACCAGAGGTGCCTCAAGCCCCCCCCAACGCTGCTGACGACGCCATCATCACCCTTTCTGCCGGATGCGCCCTACCCATTGCCGCTCGAACACTTGCCGTCGCAGGTCTCAGGGGTTTCGAATGGGCAGTTGGCGTTCCCGGAACCGTCGGCGGTGCGGTGCGCATGAACGCCGGCGGTCACGGCTCAGACATAGCAGCAACCATTGAAACCGCCACCGTCGTTGACGTCGCCACCGGCACAACCCAAGTCCGCACACATGACAATCTCGCCTTGGGCTACCGATCCAGCAGCATCCAACCCAACGAAGTAGTAGTCGACGCAACCATTCGGCTTCAAACCGGCGACAGCGAAGCCGCGCTTCAAGAAATCAGCGAAATCATCACCTGGCGTCGCGACAACCAACCCGGCGGACGCAACAGTGGCTCAGTCTTCACCAATCCATCTGCTAGCCCATCCACTGACGCATCTACTGTCACCTCTGACCCGTCCGCTACCAGCGCCGGTGCGCTCATCGAAGCAGTCGGCGGCAAAGGACTCCAAGTCGGCGGCGCACAAATTTCACCCAAACACGCGAACTTCATTCAAGCCAACGAAGAAGCCACCGCACAAGATGTCATCGACCTTATGACCCAAGTCCAAAACCGAGTTCACGAACACTTCGGCATCCACCTCGTCCCCGAAACCCGTCTCATCGGCTTCGACGAACTCCCCAAATCCTTAAAGGCACACTCATGACTACGGCAACTGTTAACGCCAAAATCAACCCGAAAATTCAGGCTCGCCGGGTTGAAATACTTCGCTCCCAGGGTCGCCGGCGTCGTCGGATCATCCTGATCTCTGCAGTCGCAGTGAGCCTGATCGCTACCGCCTGGTGGCTCAGCGGTACCGAAGCCCTAGACGTCGACCAGTTTGAAATCAGCGGGGTCAGCCGCTTCCAAGTATCCGAAGTGCTTGAGGCATCCAAACTTCAAGAGGGCGTGCCTATGATCAGCCTCGACACAAAAGAAGCCGCAAAAGGCGTGGAATCACTCCCATGGGTCGAATCCGTTGAAGTCAACCGGCGCTGGCCAAATCAAGTCACCCTGAACGTCACCGAACGCAACGCCGTAGCCATCGCCCCCACGAAACAAGATCAAATCGGACAAGACCAAATCGGACTAGTCGATGCCTTCGGCTATGTCTTTGCCGAGTTCCCAGCTTCTGCTGTGACAATCGAACCAACCCGCTCACCAGATCTCACCGGTCTCGCAACCGCTCACCCCGCCCTAGCCAACGTCAAACTCTCAACCATCACAATAAGCACAGCAAATTTGCCAACCCCCGAAGCCGCCACCGGCAACAGTTCCGCCATCCAAATCACCCTCCCAGACCTCCCTGTAATAGACGTCGCCTATACCGGTGAGCTAGGCGGCACACACGTCGACGCTTCTCCAGCACTTTCGGCAGTGGCTGCCCTGCCTATGGATCTCAACTCCTGGGTCAGCTCAATTTCAGTAAATGGCAACTCTGTTCGTCTAAACATGGTCGGCGGTGCCCAAACCGAACTAGGAAACGCTGTGCTAATGGATCACAAGATGACCGCCCTGCGTTCAATTCTTGCAAACGTTGACCTCCAATGCGTCACACAAATCGACGTCAGCATGGCCGACAGTCCCACCGTGCGCCGCCACCCAAACTGCCCCACCAATCTTTAACACCCCCCTGACCTCCTAGGCTTGCCTGTCGTGAACGAACCTAAGAGCTTCCTCGCGGTTATCCGGGTCATCGGAGTTGGCGGTGGTGGTGCCAACGCCGTCAACCGAATGATTGACGCAGGGCTCAAGGGCGTGGAGTTCATTGTCGCCAACACCGACGCCCAGGCACTCGCCATGAGCGACGCCGACATCAAAATCGACATCGGACGTGAATCAACCCGTGGCCTCGGTGCCGGCAGCGACCCCGAAATCGGCCGCAAAGCAGCCGAAGATCACATGGACGACCTGCGCGACGCTCTCAACGGCTCCGACATGGTCTTCATCACCGCCGGAAAAGGCGGCGGCACCGGCACCGGCGCAGCACCAGTTGTGGCAGAAGTCGCAAAAAGCGTCGGCGCTCTCACAATCGGCGTGGTCACCCGCCCGTTCTCATTTGAAGGCGCCCGCCGCTCCGGTCAAGCCGAAGAGGGCATCCGCCGCCTCAAAGAAAAGGTCGACACCCTCATCGTCATCCCAAATGATCGTCTCATTTCGGTCGCCGATGAAAAAACCACGATGATCAACGCCTTCCGCATGGCCGACGACGTCTTAATGCAAGGTGTCGGCGGTATCACCAACCTCATCACCACCCCCGGCCTCATCAACACCGACTTCGCCGACGTTCGCACCGTGCTGACCGAAGCCGGCAGCGCCCTGATGGGCACCGGCCGAGCAAGCGGTGAAGACCGTGCCGAAATCGCAGCTCAAGCCGCCATTTCCTCACCGCTGCTTGAGTCCTCAATCGAGCGTGCCTCAGGTGTATTGCTAAACATCACCGGCAGCTCCAACCTTGGCCTCATGGAGGTCAACAAGGCAGCTGAAATCATCCGAGGGGTAGCACATCAGGAAGCCAACATCATCTTCGGCACCGTCATCGACGACACCATAGAGGACGACGTTCAGGTCACAGTCATCGCCGCCGGCTTCGTGGACAGCCGCTCACCGATCCGCCCCAGCCGACAGCGCACAACGGAGACACCTGTGGTTACCGAAACCGGCACCTCAGATGGCTTAACAGACGTTTTCTACGGCCTTGACAGCGACAATGACGACGATGACGACAACGACCTGGACCTCCCCGACTTTCTGAGATAATTGGAATCGCCCTTATGGGGCGATTCCCTACCAGTTACGGACATGTCTGATCACCGCTTAGGATGTTTGTACTCGTCCGACAAGTGCGATTCCCTACCTATCAAAAGTGACAGAAGTGATAACAGAGCAAGAAAATGTCAGTCGAAATTGTCAAACAGGCAGGCAAGTCATATCAGGTCAGAATCGTTTGCTCCGACCGCAGCGACGGTGACTTCCGCACGATTCAACGTCTCACCTCCGACGGCGACTACACCTCAGCAGCCAAACACGAACTCCTGAAGCGTCGCCAGAAACTATTAGCAGGGGAGTGGACTTGGCTTGATCAAGCCCACACAGCCGAAGTCGTAACGGTGACTATCCCCGGTGAAAACGCAGGCACAAGTGCTGATGCTGCCGTTACCGCCGAAGAAGGCGCAGTGCTAGCGATCATGACTGCCGATTGCGTGCCCATAGTTCTAGTAGGGGAGGGCTGCATGGGCGTAGTCCATGCCGGCTGGCGTGGCATGACAGCTGGGATTGTCGCTAACGCCGTTGACAAGATCAATGACAAGTTCAATACCAAGTTCAGTGACCTTGCTACCAGCCAGTCGCTCAAAGCCGTTATCGGTCCACTTATTCGCGCCTCGGACTATGAGTTCAGCCCTGACACCCTCGAAACTGTTGCCAACATGCTAGGCGTCGACGTCGACGAAATCTCCGGCAAAACAAAAGACGCCCAAATCGCCCTTGACCTCGCAGCCGCCATCAAAATCCTTCTCGAACGCTCCGGCATCAGTGATATAACCGACCTTGGCTTCAACACCGCCGACCAGCGTTTTTACTCCCACCGAGCCCGCGGCGACAAAGCCCGCCAAGTAACCGCCGCCCTCCTCGAACCCCTTCACCCCGATTCATGACTAGCCCTCTCTCAGGGGTAGTAGAGCAACGATATGGAGTCGTCCAAGAGGCACTCACAAAGGTAGGTAGTTCCGCCACCGTTGTCGCAATCACAAAAGGCCACAAAACCTGGGCAGTAGAAGCAGCCATTTCCTGTGGAATAAGTGATATTGGTGAAAGTTATGCCCAGGAATGCCTCTCCAAGTTGAGTGACATCCCCGTCACCCCCAAAGTTCACTTTGTCGGCAACCTTCAGCGCAACAAGGTCAAATCCCTCGCCGAAGTCATTGACCTATGGCAAAGCATCGATCGAGCACCGCTAATCAAAGAAATCGCCCGCTACGCCCCCGAAGCAACAGCGCTAATTCAGGTAAACCTCACTGGTGCCACCGCTCAAGGCGGTTGCGACCCAACCGAAATCGAAGACTTGCTGACCGCAGCTCAAGAACACGGACTGCAAGTAGTCGGACTAATGACAATAGGTGCTCTTAACGATCCAGCCGCAACAGCACAATGTTTCAAAACCCTCCGTGACCTAACCGAACAACTGGAACTTAAAGAATGCTCGATGGGAATGTCAGACGATTACGAGATAGCACTAGCAGAAGGTGCCACGATGATCCGCCTAGGCACAACACTGTTCGGTCCTCGCCCAGAACACTAAATTGCGACCGACACCCGCCTGCGGTCTATAATCGCGCCACTTAAAAGCATGCCGAGAGTTCAGAGGAGATCGCATTGCAGATGCTAAAGAAGGCGGCCATCTACATGGGATTTGGCCCCGATTCGCATTACGCCCGCTACGACGAGGCTCGTCGCGAGTCCGAAGAGGTTGGTGACGTCCGACCCATTCACCAACCACCCAACAATGTCACAGAGCTTCGCTATCCACCAGAAACAAGCGGCGTGCGCCCCGTTCCAATCAACCCAGAGCCAGGTGCTAACCCCACCAGTCCCGTCGCCATCTCAACAAATTCGAACTACCGAGGCCCAATGCTTGATCCGCTTAACTTTTCCCCGATTGATTTCACAGGCGAACTTCAAGACATCGCCGACGCCTACTTAACCGGACGAGTCGTAATTGTCTACCTAGGACACATGGAAGAAGCCGACCGCCGACGCATGATCGACTTCTCATCAGGACTTTGCTACGCCAAAGGTGGCAAGGTCAAACGAGTCGGCGAAGACGTCATCCAGTTGAACCTGACCGGCTCAGAGGAAACCACCTAATCCAATCAGTAATTCCCGTTCGGAATTACCTCAACTGAACCCGACCAGGGCGTCACTTCAAAGCAATGGACATTTTCAAGGCTCTTGCTTGTCCCCTCATAAATCTGTACCTGATAGTGCTCTTTGTCAGGGTGATACTCAGCTGGTTTCCCATAAATCCGCAGGGCACAATGGCAGTTGTCGCTGGGTTCCTCTACACAATCACAGACCCAGTCATCAAGCCAATACGACGCATCATCCCGCCACTGCGCGTCGGCACAGTTGCCCTGGACTTTTCAGTACTTATCGTCATCGTCGGCATGCAATGGATAGTCCTGCCGATCATCTGCTAGCCAAATCCATATAAAATTACATTGATGTGGTTATAATGTTGCAGTGCAAAATCTGCAAAAACTCACCGAAGAGGTGCGATTCAGAGAGCGGTTTCGGGGCTACGACTACGACGAAGTAGACGCCTACGTAACCGAAGTTGCAGAGGCTGCCGCTGCCGCCCTGCTACAAATTGAACAACTAAAAGTAGACGACCCAGACAACACTGCCGGCGACAACGACATTGCCGACACCACCGATGAAATCGCTAATGACGAGAGCGATCAACAAACAACTATCGCTGGGGACATCTCTCAAGCCGATGACCCCCCGATCGACACCTCCCAAATAAACAGCTCCCAAATAAACACAGACACGAAAAAAGTCTTAGAAGAAGCCGAAAAAACCCAAGCCGAGGTCGCTCAGATCAAAGAAACACTGATCTCAGCCCTCATGCGCGCCGAAAAGACGGCTCTATCGGTCAAAAGCGAAGCCGAAACCGATGCTGCAGAAGCACTAGCAGGTGCCCGCCGCCAAGCCGACCTGATCGCGTCCGATGCTCGCACTGTGGCAACAAGTCGTATCGAAGATGCCACCAAACAAGCTGCTCAAATAATTGCCAACGCCAATACCGAAGCTGCCAAGGTCGTAGCCACCGCAGCCGAACAAGCCGCAAAAGAACGCAGCAAGGAACTTCAGGCAGCTATCCAACGTCTCGCCAACATTGAAACCACCGAAGCAGAAAAGAAACAAGAGATTGAAACCCTGAATCTTCGGGCACAAACTCTGCGTGAGCAGCTGCAGCACCTATGGAGCGAGTTCCAAGGAATGGCAACCAACCTCGGGTTCAACGCTGCTGCCAATTTGGTGCCAGAGCCTGAAATAGTTCCCGCAGCAGCTGTCGCGCAACCGGTGGTTGAACAGCCCCCAACGCCACCAGTCACGCACACTGAACCGGTGGCACCAGTTGAGCCCCAGCCAGAGGTAACTCAACCTGTTACAGCTACGGAACCAATACCACAACCAGATCCCACTTCACGAACACGTCCTATTACTTCCACCGAGACCCAACCTGTTGTAGCTACAACCCACGCGGCAGAACCGGTTAGGCGTCGTCAAGAACTTCGCACTGTTGAAACGCTTCAGGGCGAACAACTTCAACAGGCACTGGAGTCGCCACCGGTCAACACAACAATTCCGGTGCGCACCATCGATCAAAGCCTTCTGTCGGAGCTATTTGAGGATGAAGAACCCACAGCTCCGATGTTTTTCGGTCAACGCAACAACACCCGTGCCAATGACTTCGTAGACCAACTGCGCATGACTGTCAGGGAAGGCGCACGAGTGCCCGTCGGTGCCGACGCCATGTCAAACTTCTTTGACTCTGACGGTGCTGACGACGGCGACCCCTGGAGCGGTCTCGACAAATAGTGTTTCACCCCGCCGAAAAGTGCGCAAGTGTTCTAGAGTGCCCCATTCCATAGCCGACTAGGGGTTACGAAATATGCCAACAACTAAGAAACCAGCAGCCAAGAAGCCGACTGCTAAGACGCCTGCCCAGAAGTCGGCTGCTGCCAAAACAACGACCCAAAAAACACCTACAAAAAAGAAAACACCTACAAAAAAACCACCAGCCAAGAAACCAACAGTGAAAAAGCCTGCACCCAAGAAATCCCCCGCACCCAAGAAGCCAGTCGCCAATAAAGCTGTTCCCAAGAAACCCGTCACCAAAAAATCCACGACCGCTAAGCCAGCACCCAAGAAAGCACCCGCTAAAAAGCCAATCGCCAAAAAAGCTGCTGCTACAAAGACCACGGCACCTGGTAAAAAGGCACCTGTCAAGAAGGCAACGCCCCAAAAGCCTGCTCCCAAGAAACCCATCGCCAAGAAGCCCACTGTTAAGAAACCTGTTGCCAAGAAGCCCACTGTTAAGAAACCAGTTGCCAAGAAAACCAAGCGCAAGCCACGCTTTGGCAAGGCAACCCTCAAGGAGCTACAGGACAGACTCCTAGCCGAACGAGCCAAATACTTCCACTCAGCAGAGGAATACCAAGCCGAGGCACAAGCAATGCTTGAATCACGCGAACCCGGCGACGTGCAATTCAACGAAGACGAGGGCGGCGAAGGCGACACTCTGGCAATGGAGCGCGAACGCGACCTCGCCCTGTCAAACCAGTCCCGTGAAATTGTCGACCAGATTGATGCGGCACTTGCCCGCATCAAAGATGGCAGCTACGGCTATTGCGTTACCTCAGGCGACCCGATTCCGCTCGCACGGTTGCGTGCCATTCCCTGGGCGTCGGAACGGGTTGAGATTAAGGCGGGCGTATTCCGCAGGCTCTAGCTCTGCCAACGAACGTGAAACTTGACGTCAGCATCACCACGCCGCAGCGTTCCGCCCTACGGTCGCACCCAATCGCGTTACTAGTAGCGGCTGGCGTAGTTGCGGTTACCGACCATCTGACAAAATGGTGGGCGATCAATGCTTTAGATGACAGCAACGTAATTGAGCTTGTATGGACACTGCAATTTCGACTTGTCTTCAATACTGGCATTGCCTTTGGAGGCCTCAGCGGACTCGGCCCCTGGAATGGACTACTTACAGTTCTGGTGGTCGCATTTCTGTTGACCTCAAAACGGCTCGCGCCCGACAGATTTTCGGTGGTAGCCATTGGCATAGTCACCGGCGGCGCAATCGGCAATCTCATAGACAGAATTTTTCGCTCTTCGGATGGTTTCTTAAGCGGTGCTGTGGTTGACTTTATAGATGTGCAGTTTTGGCCTGTCTGGAACGTGGCTGACATGGCAGTCGTAATTGGTGTCGCCGCAATCGCTCTACGCGCCCTGCGCAGCCCTACCACCAGCCCCGCAACAGCTCCTGCCCAATCCACCGACACAATCCTCGCCTCCGACCAGCTTCCTGAACGGAACTAATCGTCATGCCTTTTCAAGCTGAAATACCCGAGTCATTGGACACGATGCGAATCGACCGCACGATTTCAACCTTGACCGAAATTAGTCGTAACGCCGCTGCGCAACTGATCGAAGATGGCGAAGTGCGCATCGACGGCATTGTCGTGCGCAGCCGCTCAGAAAAGGTGAGCACCGGACAGCTGCTCTCAATCGATGCTGACCTAAGCCCAGATGACGACACGCCTGCACCGAACAAGGCAATCCAGGTCAAGGTCGTCCATGAAGACTCCCACGTAATCGTCGTCGACAAGCCCGCAGACCTTGTCGTGCACCCTGGGGCACGCCACACCGATGACACTCTTGTCAATGGATTGCTAGCGCGCTATCCCGAAATCGCAACCGTAGGTGACCCGCTACGTCCCGGCATCGTCCATCGCCTAGATCGTGAAACCTCAGGGCTAATGATGGTTGCTCGAACCCCTGAAAGCTACGAACGTTTAGTGCAACAACTCCAAGCACGCGAACCGCGACGCATCTATGCCGTCTTGGTGTTCGGCCATCTCGAATCACCTTCTGGAGTGATCGACGCTCCAATCGGTCGCTCCAGTCGCAACCCAACCCAGATGACAGTCAGCGAAGCCGGACGCAAGGCGCTCACCCGCTATGAGGTCACTCAAACCTTCACGAAACCAGGAGAACTGAGCCTGCTGGAATGCCGGCTCGAAACTGGTCGCACCCACCAAATACGAGTCCATCTGCGTGCCATCGGACACTCAGTCGTAGGCGATTCCGTCTACAAAGACCCAGGCACCAAAGACCCCCTAGGTCTAGAGCGACCCTTCCTGCACGCCCAATCTTTGAGCTTCAACCATCCGGCAACAGGTGATGCGGTGGAGTACACCGCATCACTGCCTGAAGAACTAGAAGACGCTCTGAAGATGTGCTCCTAATACCTCACGGCTAGTTCAAAGGCGTCTAGGGTTCCACGGGACTAGGCCAGGGTGCCAACCCCTTTGACATATCCGAAATATCTGCCAACGTAAACGACTCTAAAAACTGGCGCATATGACATCCTGCAGCTGCCCAAATACCCAATAGCACGCACTGCCCCTCATGGTCGCAAGCGCCATCGGTATGAGGTTCACCAAAGTCACCAGCAGTTATCGGCCCATCAACTGCTCGCACAATTTCGGACAACTTGATCTCCGAGGGTTCTCGAGTTAACACATAGCCACCGCCAACCCCACGCTTAGAGCGCACTAGCCCAGCACCCTTTAACGCAAACAAAATCTGTTCCAAATATGGCTGCGGCAAGCCTGTCCGTTCAGCAATGTCACGCACCGACACAGGGTCTTGATGTCCCCGCAAAGCCAAACTCAGCAACGCGCGACAGGCATAATCGCCACGAGTTGAGACTCTCATGGCGCGCCTCGCATGCCGCAATCCTAGATGTCAAGTCGCCACGCATGAAGCCCTGAGCTGCTACGCCTGAAGCCTGGAGATGTTGCGGTGAAGTCCAAGGCATCGCGCCGCGCAGGTGTGACATAATGTCACACTCATGAACGACCAGGAACCCTCACCCGATACCCCCGAGCCGCAACCAGAAATAGTCCCCGAAGTTGTCGACAGCGAACTGCCAGAAGGCGACGGCATTGACAGCCCTGCCAAGTTGTTGCGCATCGGCACCATGCTTAAACGGCTGCTGAGCGAAGTGCGCTCAATGGAGCTCGACGAACCCAGTCGCGAGCGCCTCAAAGAGATTTACGCCATGTCGGTCGACGAAATCAGCGAAACTCTGTCACCTGACCTGCGTGAGGAACTAACCCGCCTTGCTGCTCCCTTTGAACAACAAGAAGCCCCGTCAGCCGCCGAACTGCAAGTCGCCAAAGCTCAACTAGTGGGCTGGTTAGAAGGCTTGATCAGCGGCATGCAAGCGATGTTGTTTGCTCAAGAATCTGTAGCTCGACGCCGCCTCGAAGCAATGCGAGCCGAACTCCTACCTGGTCAAATCCCCGAACATGGTGACCTAGAAGACCCAGCCGATGCCGGCGACCGCCCCGGCACATACTTGTAATGGGAGACTCTTTCACTCATCTTCACGTCCACACTGAATACTCAATCCTTGCCAGACAACATTTCGGAATAAGAAGCTGATGGCTGATTCTTTTACCCATCTACACGTTCACACCGAATATTCGATTCTGGACGGTGCCTCGCGAATAAGTGAACTAATCGACGCCGCCGTTCAAGACAACCAGCCCGGAATCGGCATCACCGATCACGGCAACATGTACGGCGCTCTTGAGTTCTACAAGGAATGCAACAAGGCCGGCATCAAGCCAATCATCGGCACCGAGGCATACATGGCAAAAGAATCCCGCCATGAACGCCCCACCCGTCAAGGCAAAGTCGACGACTCCGGCGGCGAAACCTCAGACGGTGCCAAGCTCTACTACCACCTAACCCTGCTCGCCATCAGCGACACCGGCTATAAGAACCTCATGCAAGTCGCCAGCCGAGCCTTCCTCGAGGGCTATTACTACAAGCCACGTTGTGACTGGGAGACCCTGTCAGATCACGCCGACGGGCTCATCGCCGCCTCAGGCTGCCTAGGCGCTCAAGTCCCCCAAGCCCTCCTACGAGGCGACGAAGCCGAAGCACTTGAGAGAGCCGCACGCCTTCAAGACATTTTCGGCCCCGAAAACTTTTTTATCGAACTCCACAATCATGGGCTCGAAGGCGAAGAACGCATCCAGCCCGGGCTGCTAGAAATCGCCCGCAAGCTCAAAGCCCCCCTGCTAGCCACCAACGACAGCCACTACACCCACAAACACGACGCCGTCAGCCACGACGCGTTGCTGTGCGTACAAACCGGCTCGCAGCTAAACGACGCCGACCGCTTCCATTTCCACGGCAACGAGTACTACCTCAAAACCGCCGCAGAAATGCGCCGACTCTTCTCCGAGCTTGAAGTGGCATGCGACAACACTCTCGCCATCGCCGAACGTGCCGACGTCAACATCGAATTCGGCGAACCCAAACTGCCACGCTTCCCTCTACCCGAAGGTTTCGAAACTGACAAGGACTACCTAGAACACCTAACCCTGATCGGCGCCAAGCAACGCTGGGGCGACCAACTCCCAGAAGCCGTCTCAGACCGACTCGCCTTCGAGCTTGACGTCATCAACCGCATGGGCTTCGCCTCGTATTTCCTCATCACCTGGGACATCATCGCCTACGCCCGCAAACGCGGCATCCGAGTCGGCCCAGGCCGTGGCTCAGCCGCCGGCTGCGCAGTCGCCTACGCCTTGCAAATCACCGACCTCGACCCGATCCGCTACGACTTGCTCTTTGAGCGCTTCTTGAACCCAGACCGTGTCTCAATGCCAGATATCGACATGGACTTCGACTCCCGCTACCGAGACGACGTCATCAACTACGCCGCACAGCGATACGGACGTGACCATGTCGCCCAAATCATCACCTTTGGACGAATCAAGGCACGAGCCGCGGTCCGTGACGCCGCGCGAGTGCTCGGACATCAGCCCGCGGTAGGAGACAAGGTCGCCAAAGCTATGCCGCCGCTGATCCTTGGTCGCGACACACCGCTCAAATACTGCCTGGAACGATCTGAGCAGTACGTCGACGGCTATGTAGCCGCCAAAGAACTACGCCAAATGATTGACGATGACAGCGACATCGCCCAAGTCGTCGACGTCGCCCTAGGTCTCGAAAACCTTTGCCGCCAAGACAGTGTTCACGCCGCCGCCGTCGTCATCACCCCTGATCCGCTCACCGATTACATGCCAATCCAGCGCAAACCAGAAAGCGGCACCGACCCCGAACTCGCTCCGATCATCACTCAATATGAGATGCACGGCGTGGAAGAGCTCGGCCTGCTCAAAATGGATTTCCTCGGACTGCGCAACCTTGACGTGATTTCTGACTGCTTAGAAATGATCAAACAAAACCGCGACATTGAAGTCGACATCGACAATGTCGACCTAGACGATGACGCCACCTATGAGCTGCTGCAAAGCGGCGAAACCGCAGGGATTTTTCAACTTGAATCCACCCAAGTTCGCAACCTGATCCGCTCACTCGCCCCAACCACCTTCGACGACGTGGCCGCCCTCGTAGCTCTCTACCGACCGGGCCCAATGGCTGCCAACATGCACAACGACTATGCCGACCGCAAAAACGGTCGCAAAAAGGTCACCTACGTTCACGATGACGCCGCCGACATTCTCGAAGAAACTTACGGACTGATGATTTATCAGGAAAACGTCATGCGCATAGCCCAGCGTTTCGCCGGCTACTCACTCGCCGAAGCCGACCTGCTCCGCAAGGCCATGGGCAAAAAAATTCGTGAAGCCATGGCAACCGAGCGCGAGCGTTTCATCAGCGGCGTAGCCAACAACGGTTACGACGAGAAGCTAGGTAAAGAACTTTTTGACATTATCGAAGACTTCGCCGACTACGCCTTCAACAAAAGTCACAGCTACGGATACGGCCTAATCGCCTATCAGACCGCATATCTCAAGGCGAACTATTCCGTCGAATATCTTGCTGCGTTGCTGCGAAGCGTTAAAAAACGCCTCGAAAGCGCCTCTGAATACCTGAACGAATGCCAACGACTTGGCATAGAGGTCACCGTTCCCGACATCAACGTCTCCAACGCCGACTTCACCCCAATCGTTGATGGCACCGACGCTGACAATGACGTCAAGGTTGGTGGCGGAGAAGGGAATGGCGCCAATCAATCTGGTCGGATTCTCTACGGCTTGTCAGCTATCAGAAACGTTGGCACGAACTTCTCCGACTCGGTCATCGCCGAACGTGACGCCAACGGTCCATTCCAGTCCTTCGTCGATTTCCTGGAGCGTCTAGAGCTACGTCTCGTCAACAAACGCTCTCTGGAGTCGCTCATCAAGGCCGGTGCTTTTGACGCCATGGGCTACTCACGTCTTGGGCTCATGAAGGTTTGTGAAGAAACCGCCAACCAGATTGTCCAACGCCGCAAAGAAATTGAACAGGGAGTGATGTCGCTGTTCGAGGAATCGCCACAAGAACGTCAAGCTGCTCTGCCCGAACTAACCAAAGAGGAATATGACCGTGCCGAAAAGCTGGCGCACGAAAAAGAAATGATCGGCATGTACCTGTCGGATCATCCCCTCAACGGAGTCCAGGAGCAAATCCGCGCCCGCGCCGATGCCACAGTCATTGATTTGGAAGACGCCTCCGACGGCGACATCAAATCCGTTGGCGGGGTAATCACCAAACTCGATCGGCGCATGACCAAAACCCACAAGACAATGGCAAACTTCATCCTTGAAGACATGAGCGGCAACGTCGAGGTGACGGCATTTCCACGTGCCATGGACGAATACGGCGAGAAGCTGTTGACTGACGCTGTAGTGATTGTGCGAGGCCGTGTCGAAACCCGTGAGGAAGTCAAGCGCATGATCATGCTTGAAGTATCGGCACTTAAAGTCGAACGAGCGGGTTCGCTGCAAATCCAGGTCGTGCCACAGTTCCAAACAGATCAACATTTTGAAGAACTTCGTGAAATTCTTAGTGTCCATCCCGGCAAGGCGGCCGTCAAGCTGTGTTTTAACGGGTCAGAGCGTGTAGCCGAGCTGCCTGACACGTTCCGAGTTGACCTCAACAAGGGGATTAAGGGCGAGCTTTTGCGCTTATTTGGCGAGGGTGCCGTTAGCGCTTAAACACCGACCCAGGCCACCCAAATCTGGGCAATTCAAAGGCTCTATCCCGCCTCCAAGTTCAAGCCTTCTCAAAATTGGTGCCAAGTCTCTCAAAATTGGATTTCGACACTGCCTCGGTAGACTCAAAATCCCAGCGTGGCAATAGAGAGCAGGCGTCGCGATGGCGATCAGGGTCGAGACTAGAGATTGTTCCTCACTTGTCGAGGATGATCTAAACGAGATGCTTGAGCTTTGCGCGAGCTCAGACACTGGCCTCGACAAGGCGACCCTAGAAAAGCAGGTCGCAGCCTGGGTTTTACACACCGAAGCCCGTATAGGCGAACAGCTTGTGGGCTTTATTTTCTGCACTCTGGAACGCATTGGTGGCACCCCCTGCGTGCTGCAAGGTGCCGGCCATGTCGAGCGCAACGATCAACGCGCCGAAATCTTGACCGAAATGATCACCGACCAAATGCGCCGCGCTGCCATGTCGTTCCCCGACGAGGATGTCCTCTTCGGCGGACAGCTAAGCAGCCCCGGCGGTTTCGAAGCATTTGGACGCTTCCATGAGATCATTCCACGTCCAGACTGCAAACCAAACGGCGAAGATCGAGCCTGGGGACAACGCCTCGCCAAACGCTTCGGCATAAGCCTCATGCGTTACAAAGACCGCACCTTCGTCAGCAGCCCAAAGTCCTTCCCGCCGGTAGCCATCAACCATGAAACCCTCGACAAGCAGTGGCATCAAAAGCCATACGCGTCGTTTTTTGACTCGGTCAAAACCAAAAACGGCGACACTTTGATCGTTCACGGCTGGGTTCGCTCCGAAGAACTAGAGGTTCTCGTATAACCAACTCGCTGCGGCTCACATCCCTGCCTGCTTTCCAACTCCCTTGACAGATGCGCTTTGAAGACCTAGTTCGGTCACGGCACATGGTTCGTTCTTTCACTGCCGAACCCATACCCCAAGAAACAATTACAACCATTTGCGACCTTGCCAGCAAAGGCCCTTCAGCCGGCAACACAGCAGCAATTTCATTCCTGATTCTGACTGGTGACGAATGCGCCCAATATTGGGATACCACCATGAACGCTCAACGTCGTGCCGAGTTCCCCTGGCCTGGACTGCTCAACGCTCCTGCGCTAGTCCTGATCTGCACAGACCCCGACGCCTATGTGCGCCGTTATTGCGAACCCGACAAAACACACACCGCACTAGGAGACAGCGTTGACAGCTGGCAAGTCCCGTACTGGTTCGTAGACGCCGGCGCAGCCCTAATGACCGCCCTCCTCGCCATCATTCCCAAAGGTCTCGGCGCTTGCTTTTTCGGAGTGTTTGATCATGAACAAGCCCTAAAAGATGCTTTTGGCATTCCTGAAGCCGTCCGAATTGTTGGAACTATCGCAATAGGTCATCCAGCTGACGACGACCGTCTCAGCAAATCAGCCAAACGCCCTCGAAGAGACAACATTCACATCTCACGCTGGGGCACAGGACTACCCTGAGGCTGTGAGCCAAATCCCTTTGGTCTCCTATCTACAACTTGACCCGCCGCGTCTTGTGGCAAATAAATGCGACTCTTGCGGTGCTCGCTATTTCGACCGACGCAACGCCTGCGCCAACTGCGGCAACACCTCATTTTCTACCGTAGAAGTTGACAACAACGGCGTCCTCAAGTCCTACACAATTGTTCATAGAGCTGCAGCCAACATCGAAGTCCCCTTCGTTGCCGGCATTATCCAAACCAACGACGGCACCTGGGTGCGTGCCAACGTCATCAACTGCGACCCCACCCCTGAGGCAGTGAAACTCAACATGGCAGTTCAGCTTGTGACTTATTCTGCAGGCACCGACGACAACGACACCACTGCCATCTCATTCGGATACGAACCAGCGTGATTTCTGCGTGACAAAGGAGCAAGCATGATCATCGATCCAAACAGCGTGTGGATTATCGGCGCGCACATGACTCGCTTCACCCGCTATCCCGACCGTGACATCATCGACCTAGGTGCCGAAAGCTCTCTTGCCGCCCTCGGCGACGCTCAAATCTCCATCGCCGATGTCGACATCCTTGCCGCTGGTTCACTTTTCCAAGCCTCTAACGCGGTCGGGCAGCGTCTCCAAAAACAGATTGGCCAAACCGGAATCCCCGTCTACAACGTTGCTAACGCTTGTGCTACCGGTGCCACCGCTTTACGCACGGTCATCATGGCAATCCGCGCCGGAGAAGCCCAGATCGGTCTCGCTGTAGGTGCTGAACAAATGGGCAAGATGGGCTTGCTTGCCGGCAGCACCAAAAAAGACGCCAACGTTTTTGAACCCAGTGGACGTTACGGTGCCGTCACCAGCATCGACGGCGTGCTCGGCACCGAAACCATGCCTGGCGTGTTCGCTCAAGCCGGTATGGAATACGCCGGACAGCACTCCGGGGTCGGCTTTGAGCAGTTCGCCAAGGTCGCCTACAAAAACCATCAGCACTCCACTCTGAACCCGTTAGCGCAATACACCAAATCCTTCAGCATGGACGAAATCACCGAATCACCGATGATGAGCTATCCCAACACCTTGCTGATGTGTTGCCCCACCGGCGACGGCGCTGCAGCGGTTGTCGTCACCTCAGGCGAGCGGCTCGCCAGCATGGACGACTCAGTTAAGGCACGGGCAGTGAAGATTTCAGCGTCGGTAATGACCTCTGATCCCTTCACCGATGCCGCCCAAACCCAGCCCGATGTCAACAACTTGACCCGCAATGCCGCCCAGCAGGCCTATGAAGCCGCCGGTGTCGGTCCTGATGACTTAGACCTGGTGGAGCTTCACGACTGCTTTGCCACAGCTGAGCTCATCCACTACGACAACTTGGGCTTGTGTGAGCCANNCTCCGGAGCCCCATTTCGCGACGGCAAGACACCCGTAAACGTTTCCGGTGGTCTGATCTCCAAAGGACATCCCATTGGTGCTACCGGAGTCGCCAATGTCTATGAGATCGCTACCCATCTGCGCGGTGAAGCCGGCGACAGACAGGTACCCGATGCCAAAGTTGGCTTAGCTCACGTAATCGGTTTAGCGTCTGCTTGTGGCATTCACATTTTGGAAAAAGCCGCCACCTAGCCGAGTGGCTCTAACCGATCAAAACCCGAATGGTCTTGTAAGCCAATCCAGCTGACTACTTAGTTCTCTCGAGCTATCAACTGGAAGCTGACAGGCATAATCCTGACACACATAAGCAAACCCCAGCTCGCGATTTTTCCAAAGCGGCGACTCATAAGACTCACCCCAAGCCAGCACCACAGTAGGCAAGTACCTCGCGTGCACCTCCTTAATCAAGTCGCCGCGTTCGCCAGTAATCACGATCTGTGTAAATCTGTTAGACAGGGTGACCGCTTCAAGCATTAGGCCAAACGCCGTCGGATGCTGAGTTGCTGGCAGTGCCAGCGAGTCAACAATTTCAGCAGCACAGTCGCTGTAACTCTCATTGCCCGTCAGTGCCCCAAGACGCATCAAACCAATCGCTGCGAGCGACTGGGCAGAGGGCGTGGCATTGTCCATCACATCTTTAGGGCGAACCACAAGCTGCTCTGCATCGTCGCCTGTAGTAAAAAACCCAGGACTATCTGGATCAGAGAAAAGGCGAATCAAATCGTCGGCAGTTGTAATGGCTTCTTCAATCCATCGAGCCTCGCCTGTTAGCTCACCAAGCCGCACGAAAGCATCCACAACTGCCGCGTAGTCATTGGCATAACCCAAATGGCGTGCTTCGCCTGTCGCTGCCTGCCACGACCGCATCCAGCGACCATCATCACGACGCATATTTGCCAACAAAAATTCACCGTTAGCAATCGCAGCATCTTTCCAGTCCTGGTTCTGAGTAGCTGCAGCTGCCTGAGCCAAGGAACTCAACATCAGCCCGTTCCATTCGGTCAAGACCTTGTCATCAAGCCCTGGACGCACCCGCCTAGCGCGATGCTCAAATAACACCTGCTTCGCTTGTTCGATGCTTTTAGGTCGATTCAACTCTTCCCCCAGAGGCCGATGCAAAATGTTCGCCCCCTCGAAATTGCCCTCGGATGTGACCTGCCACCACTCAATTGCTTCTTCAGCAATGTCAGCACCCAGTACTTCGGCGGCTACTGCTTTTAGCTCTGCCTCTGACCAGACATAAAACTTGCCCTCTACCCCTTCAGAGTCAGCATCCTCTGCGGAGTAAAAGCCACCATCGTCATGGCGCAGATCACGCAGTACGTACTCGATGGTTTCGCTAGCTGTCGTCAGGTAATGCCTTTTACCTGTGACTTGCCATGCCTCGATGTAGGCACGTGTCAGCAACGCGTTGTCATAGAGCATCTTCTCAAAGTGCGGCACAAGCCACTGCCGATCAACCGAATAACGACAAAACCCGCCACCAAGATGGTCATAGATGCCTCCGGCAGCCATTGCATCCAAACTCCGTTGATACACCGATTCCAAACCTTCTGTGAGCCTTGCTCCAGAGCTGCATGGAATGGTGAGAAAACTCTGGTGAATCGCACTACACAGCGTCATTGCCCCCGGAAACTTTGGTGCTCCACCAAATCCACCCCATTCAGGATCAAAGGCAGCCACAATCCGCTCCGACGCCTTCTCCAAACTGGCACCTTCATCTTCTTCGGCATCCTCATCGGCACCCACAGAATCACCACCAGCCATTAGCAGCCCGGAACGCTCCAGCAGCCCTGTCAGATGTTCAGCCTGAGTCTTCACATCACTGCGTCGATTCCGCCAAGCATCGTCAATAGCGGACATCACCTGTTGAAACGATGGCATCTGATGCCGTGGCTCCGGCGGATAATAAGTACCCCCATAGAACGGTTCACCGCTAGGGGTGACAAACACTGTCATCGGCCAGCCACCTCTTCCGGTGAGCGCTTGAACTGCTTCCATATATACGGCGTCAACGTCAGGGCGTTCCTCTCTGTCCACCTTGACGTTCACAAAAAGTCGGTTCATGATCGCAGCCGTCTCAGAATCTTCAAAGGACTCGTGCGCCATCACATGACACCAGTGACAGCTGGAATAGCCAACCGAAATCAAAATCGGGCAATCCCGCTCAACTGCAGCCGCAAAAGCCTCGTCACCCCAGGGATACCAATCAACTGGGTTGTCTTGATGCTGACGTAAATAAGGACTTGTCTCAGACGCCAACCGGTTCACAACTTGAGGCTAGGCACCTGCCCACTCAGCCAAGCCGCTTTGATGCCCCCTCGTCTAGTGCTGCCGTTCAACCCCAACCTTTCAAATCAACCGTTCAAATCAAACCCAACCGTTCAAATCAAACGAAGTGCGATAACTACAATCACACCTATGGAGGCAGGTGCTCGAGTGCTTGTCGTTGACGACGAAACCTCCTACCGCCAAGGATTGCGTGCTGCCCTCACCGCCGAGGGCTACACCGTCGACCTCGCTAGCGACGGCGAAGAAGCGCTAATCAAGTTCGGTGCCAACGAACCAGACATGGTTTTGCTCGACGTCATGTTGCCCAAACTCTCTGGTCTTGACGTCTGTCGGCGCATTCGCGCCACCCACGACACGCCGGTCATCATGGTCTCAGCTCGAGGCGAAGAAATAGATACCGTCGTCGGACTTGAAGTCGGTGCCGACGACTATGTGGCAAAGCCCTACCGGGTGCGTGAACTAGTTGCCCGCATGCGCACCGTCTTGCGCCGCTCCGCAGCCCGCTCCGCCAACGCTACCGAAGTGCTTGAACTCGGTGACGTTGCCCTAGATCGCCAACGTCATCGGGTCACTGTCCGCGGTGAAAACGTCGATCTGCCGCTCAAAGAGTTTGACCTGCTAGCACTGCTCATGGAGCGAGCCGGTTATGTGGTCACCCGTGAGACATTGATTAATCGGGTGTGGGGGTTTGATCATGTGGGCAGCACCAAAACCCTTGACGTTCATATCACTCGCCTGCGTTCCCGCATCGAAGCCGACCCTGCCAACCCAACCCGCATTATCACCATCCGAGGACTCGGCTACAAATACACCACCCCCTACAAGTTTTAGTGTGGGTTTTGGTGCCCGCATGAATGTTTTGGTCTTGGTGATGCCCACATGAACTTGTGGGTTCTTGGAATGAGGGTGCGGACGTTGCCGGCAGCGATTGTGCCAGTTTTGGTTGGTGCTGCCGCAGCAGTTGGCGAAGGCTCTTTGGTGCTGCCCGCGGTGAAAGTAGCGCTGGCTTTGGTGGTGGCAGTGGGAATGCAGGTTGGTGTCAACTATGCCAACGACTACAGCGACGGAATGCGCGGCACCGACACCAATCGCGTCGGCCCCACACGCCTCGTTGGCTCAGGCCTCGCCTCGCCGTCACAGGTCAAGCTCGCCGCAGCGCTCGCATTCGCCATTGCCTCCGCAGCAGGTCTAGTCCTGGCAGCTACCACAAGCTGGTGGCTCATCCTTGTGGGCTCGGCATGTGTGATCGCAGCGATTGGTTACACCGGCGGCCCACTCCCATACGGCTACCACGGCTTAGGCGAACTCTTCGTGCTCGTCTTTTTCGGACTCGTCGCCACTGTTGGCACGACCTACGTACTAGTTGAACGCCTCAAATGGTTTTACATATGGATGGGGCTAGCAGTGGGTTGCTGGGCTGTTGCTTTGCTACTAATCAACAACTTGCGAGACATTCCAAACGACAAAGCCAACAAGAAAATAACTCTCGCAGTGCGCCTCGGCGAAAAACGCACCCGCATCCTCTATGTCATCACACTGACACTGCCATACCTGATCTGCGCAGCATCATCGGCAACCGGACGCTCTACATCAATCACCCTGATTGCTTTGCCCTTAGCCATTCGAGCCATTGTGCGCCTACGTGCCGCCACTGACGCTCACGCTCTGATCGGCGTATTAGCAAAAACCGCTCAAGTTCAACTCATCTCCGGCACAATCCTCGCCCTAGGACTTGCTCTCAGCGGCTAGCGGTGAAGAGTTGAGCGACACCTCCGCTAAGAGTCGTGTGTTTGACGTCGCTGAACCCCACTGCCTCAAGCATTGCCGTTAGCTCAGCTGCTTCTGGTAGATACTCGACGGACTTGGGCAAGTACTCGTAAGCCTTGCGATCCGAAAGCAAGGCACCGAGTTTTGGCACCAGTTTGTTGAAGTAGAGCTGGTGTCCTGCGCGAAGTATGGCGTTAGAAGGCGAAGCGACCTCGAGCAGGCCGATGCGTCCACTGGGGCGCACAACTCGCGCGATTTCGACAAAAAATGCTTCAAGATCAACGACATTGCGTAAAGCAAATCCGCACACCGCAGCATCTAGTGAGGCATTCGAAGCTGGGAGAGCGGTTACGTCGCAGTGGACAAGTGAATTATCGGCTCGGGCGTGGCGCAACATTTCCAACGACAAGTCATAGCCAATAGGGGAGTGCCCCTGACGAGACAACTCCACGACAAAATCACCGGTGCCGCACGCCAAATCAGCCACCAGCGACCCTTTCGGTAACGCAAGCTCAGCAATAGTGCGTCGACGCCAGCGCACATCCATGCGAAAGGTCAGCAACCGGTTAAGCAGGTCATAACGAGGTGCGATCCGGTCAAACATGTCACGCACCATGTGACGCTTAGCGTCACCAGTGGGGAGTTGCTCTTCGCTAGCCGGCATTAAGTCGCGTCACGCCAGTAGGCACGATCAGTTCGATGATGCCAAAAACCAATCTTGCGATACACCGCGTTGGCGCGGTCATTGTCTGACTCCACATAAAGCATCCCGATGCGCAGTCCCTGATCTGACAACCATTTCAAGCCCGCCAATGTCATAAGCCCGCCTAAGCCTTGCCCAGCAAAGCCAGGATCAACCGCGATGACGTAAATCTCGCCTAGTGCCGGATCGCTTGTATTGCCCTGAGCCTCGTGCACTTTGGTCCAGCAAAACGCCGCTAGCTGTCCGTCTCGATGATGTAGCAAGAACCCGTGAGGGTTGAACCAGTCCTCAGACATAAGCGACCCCAACTTGAAAGCGGTCATATTGGACTGCTCTGGATGCCAAGCAAACGCTCGATTGTTGACCTCAAGAAACTCGTCGACGTCGTTGTCTGTAAAGGCGCGAGTTTCAAGTTCAAATGGCTCTGGTCGTGGCAGTTCACAACGCAGCTGCCAAAGGTCTCGATACGGCACAAATCCAAAACGGACAGCGATCTCATCAACAGTGTCTCCAGCAGCTTCACCGTTCTGCGTTTCTGAGTCGCTGTCGGCAACATCATGGAGCCAAAGTCGAACCGGCACCGATGCACTGACCTCATCGGTGGCAGCAGTTAAAACCTTGCCAAGTTCGGATTTGCTTACACGAATGTCAACGTCGATTTCGTCAAAGCTGTTAGGGCTGTCATGAGCCTTACTGTCATGAGGCTTAATCGTGTAAAGCAGGAATTTGAGCCTAACTATTATGTTTCACTTGGTGAACTTGACCCCATGACTCAAACAAGTAGCGGCAAACCTCGTTCACCGAAAGGGCGAGCTCGTCGAGCCCACGAACTTTTAGCCGACGAGTACCCCGACGCCGAGTGCGAATTGGACTTCAACAACGCCTATGAACTGCTAGCGGCAACGATTTTGGCTGCCCAATCCACTGACGTGGGCGTGAACAAGGCAACTCCAAGGTTGTTTCGACGTTTCCCGACGCCGTATGACTTGGCAGAAGTCGACCCTGAGCAAGTTGAGCCCTATGTAAACACGATTGGCTTATTTCGCAACAAATCCAAGAGCCTCGTGGGAATGGCACGCATGCTTGTCGACGAATACGACGGTGAAGTGCCAAGTCGCATGGAAGATTTAGTTCGACTGCCTGGCGTTGGACGCAAGACCGCCAACGTGGTGCGCAGCGTGGCGCTCGGACTCCCCGGCTTGCCCGTCGACACCCATGTAACCCGCCTATCTAACTTGCTCGGCTTGACTGATTCTGAGGATCCGGTGGTGATCGAACGTCAACTCAATGCGGTGATTCCGGCTGCCGAGCGGGGTGATTTCAGCCTGCGAATGATCCTTCACGGACGCCGTGTATGCATCGCTCGCCGCCCCCAATGCGACAACTGCATTCTCAACTATTTCTGCCCCTCCGCCCTCTGACGGGACTCACTTGGAAAACATCTTTTTTGGGCACGCATTCGCTACCGCCCAAAAAAGATTTTCCAAGCTCACCCCTACAGACCATCCCCTTCTAACGTTTGAGTGTTCCCAATTCCTCTAAAGGTGGGTGGGTAGCGTTGTGACGATGTTGCGGCGCATCGACTTAAGAGGCCAAACCGCGCCTGTTGAAGAGCGGCTAAGAGCGCATCACACAGCTGAAGAAACCACTGATGCTGAACGGCTTGAGGCTGTCCGAGGCATCATTGCGCAGGTTCGGCAGAGTGGTGACAAGGCTGTGAGGAAGTTCACGAGCGACTTTGACGGGGTAGATGTCGATCAGCTTGAAGTCACCAAAACTGAACTGGAAGCCGCTTTTGGGAGTATTTCTAAAGAGTTGCAGACTGCTTTGGTCAGTGCGGTTGAGCGTGTTGAGGCTTATCACCGTCATCAGATCCCTACCGATCAGTTGCACAAGGTTGACGGGGTAGCTATCAGTGAAAGGCACAAGCCAGTTGCTAATGCTGGTTGCTATGTACCTGGGGGTCGTGCCATATATCCGTCGACGGTGATCATGACCGTCGTGCCTGCTCGCCTAGCAGGTGTAGGTGACATTGCCGTTGCTGTGCCGCCTGGACCTGATGGCAACGTCCCAGATGTAGTCAGAGCCGCAGCCTTTGTTGCCGGCGCAGATCGCCTCTACCAAATGGGAGGCGCACAAGCCATAGCTGCAATGGCATATGGCACAAAGACCGTTCAAAAAGTTGATGCCATAGCTGGGCCGGGCAACGTTTACGTTTCGCTAGCTCAGCGTGAAGTGGCTGGCATGGTGCGGGTTCCAAGTGCCTTCGCAGGCCCATCAGAGGTGGTCGTCTACGCCGACGCAACCGCAAATCCGACCTTTGTCGCCATAGATCTAATTCTTCAGGCTGAGCATGGTCCCGATGGATTGTCATGGCTTGTCACCACCGACGAAGCCATGGAACAGGCAGTAACTGCTGAAGTAACGCGGCAAGTTGGTGAAGCCGACCGTCAAGACGAGATCAAATCAACACTTGAATCCAACGGATACGCGGTGTTATGTGACAGCGAATCCCAAGCAATTGAGGTGATCGACTACATCGCTGCTGAACACGTCGAGCTAATGGTGGAAAGCCCTGAGACGGTTGCTGAACAAATCGACAATGCGGGTGCCATCTTCTGTGGCACATGGGCACCGGCATCGCTAGGGGACTACGGCATCGGCCCAAATCACGTGTTGCCAACAAATCGAACAGCGCGATTCGCAGGAGCACTTGGCGTTCAGGACTTTATGAAAAGCACCCACATAGTTTCGATGACTGAAGCTGGCTTGAGAAATGTTGCTCCACAAGTTGTGACGCTTGCTTGTGCCGAAGGACTCACCACCCACGCCGACTCCGTGAAGTTACGCCTAGACACTCTGGATTCGCAGTGAGTCTTCCACGGGCGCGCTCTGATATTGAGATCATGGCGAGTTACCACTCGCCACAACTAGACGTTGAAGTCCGTCTCAATACAAACGAAAGCCCCTACCCGCCACCACCTGAGCTAATTGCCGCTCTCGCCGATGTCGCAGCCAATATCAACTGGAACCGCTACCCCAAGCGAGGCGCAGACGACTTACGCCAACGCCTAGCGGAACGTCACAACACAACCCCTAATCGGGTGCTCGCTGCCAACGGTTCAAACGAAGTCCTGCAAAGCGTGCTTTTGGCATATGGCACTCATCGCAAAGTCGTCACCTTTGAACCGACCTATGCCATGCACTCTCACATTGCCAAGGTCGTGGGCGCCGATGTCGTCACCAGCAACAGGGACGACAACTTTCAGCTAGATCTGACCGCAGCCCTGGAACTAATTCATGACACCAAGCCTTCTGTGGTAATGCTGTGCTCGCCCAACAATCCAACAGGCGTGACCGACTCAAGTGAAGTCGTCACCGAAATGCTGTCTGCCGTTAAAGAAATCGGTGCTCTCCTATGCGTAGATGAGGCTTACGGCGAGTTCTCCTCTCAAAGTGCTCTGGACATATTCGCCGATGACCCACAAGCCCCGCTGGTGGTTACACGTACCTTTTCAAAGGCATGGGCAATGGCAGGTCTGCGAATGGGCTATCTCATAGGGCCCGACGGCATCGTCAACGAACTACAAAAGGTCGTGTTGCCATACCACCTTGATGCGTTTAAACAAAACGCATCCTTAGCTGCGTTGGAATATGGCGATGCCATGATCGCACGGGTAAATCAGCTCACCGCTGAACGCGAGCGAGTATTTCAAGCGTTGTCTAGCTTGCCGGTGGGTAGCTTTGAGGTCAAGGTCTGGGAATCGGGAGCAAACTTCATCCTGCTACGACCAGATGGAGGTTCGGCTGAGCAGGTCTGGGAGCAGCTGCTGGAGCGTTCCGTGCTGGTGCGCAACTGTGCATCATGGCCCGGACTAGACAACTGCCTACGGGTAACGATTGGAACACCAGAAGAAAACGACAGATTCTTGACTGCGCTTACCGAAGTCAATGGTCGATAAGCAAAGCGAATAAGCAAAATGAATAAGCGAAGGGATTAATCAATGACAGAATCGCGCAGCGCAAGCCGCCAACGCGCCACCAAAGAAACCAGCATCGACATCAGCCTTGACCTAGACGGCGACGGCACGACAGAAATCTCAACAGGCCTTCCTTTTTTCGATCACATGCTGGATCAACTAGGGCGTCACGGCGGTATGAACCTCAAGGTGAACGCAAAAGGCGACATCGACGTCGACACCCACCACACGGTTGAAGACACCGGCATCGTGCTAGGCGAAGTCCTAAGCGAAGCACTCGGCGACAAGAAAGGCGTGCGCCGTTTCGCCAGCGTGACAGTGCCTCTAGATGAAGCTGCAGTCGCGATAGTGCTAGACCTTTCCGGCAGGCCGTTTTTGCACTATGAAGTCGACTGCCCAGGCATGCAAATACTTGGCGACCCTCCATTTGACCCCCAGCTTGTGGAGGAGTTTCTGCGTGCCTTCGTAACCGCAGCAGGCATCACCTTGCACGTGGTCAAGCAGCGTGGACGCAACACACACCACATTGTGGAAGCTGCCTTCAAAGGTCTTGCGCGGGCATTGCGTGACGCGGTGCGTGTCGAAGGTGCGGCGTTGCCGTCAACAAAAGGTGTGCTCTAATCCGCACAGTCGAATAGAGCATCTACATGCCACCACGCATCGCTGTTATTGATTACGGCATAGGCAACCTTCACTCAGCCCAAAAAGGTTTCGCTCATGTTGGAGCGGACTCAATATTGACAGCTGATCCTGAAGAGATCGCCAACGCAGACGGGGTTGTGCTGCCTGGAGTGGGTGCTTTCGCGTCTTGCATGAACGCCTTGGAACGCACCGGCCTTGACAAGGTGGTGCTAGAAACGATTGCTGCGGGCAAACCATTTTTTGGAATCTGCGTAGGAATGCAAGTGCTTTTCAGTGCATCAGAGGAAGCCCCCGGTGTAGCCGGTCTAGGAGTTTTCCCGCAGCAAGTGCGCTGGCTAAGCGATTCAGTAAAGCGACCCCAGATGCAGTGGAACATTCTGCGTGCCAAGGATCCGATGTTTGCAGGGCATCCGATGTTTGCGGGCCTAGCACCTGAGCCATGGATGTACTTCGTTCACTCTCTAGCCCCTGAGATAGGTCCCGAAGCAATTGCCGATTGCGAATACGGCGGCTCGGTATGTGCTGCCGTGGCTCGTGATCGCCTCTGGGCGGTGCAGTTTCACCCCGAAAAATCCACCAAAGCCGGCCTACAAGTCCTATCCAACTTCGTCAACTCCACCGCTTCCCGCTGATGCAGCTCTTCGCAGCGATCGACATTCGCGACGGCAAGTGCGTCCGCTTGCGCCAAGGTGACTTCGGTGAAGAGACGATCTATTCCGATGATCCAGTTGCAGTCGCGGTTGATTTTGCTGATCAAGGCACACAGTGGCTTCACGTGGTCGACCTTGATGGTGCCCGCGAAGGTGCGCCCACAAATCTCAAGATCGTGGAACAAATAGCGGACGTTGTATCTGTACCGGTGCAAGTTGGTGGGGGAGTGCGCACCGCCGATGACGCCCTTCGTTGGTTTGACGCTGGCGTTACTCGTGTGATACTAGGAACTGTTGCTTTAAGCCATCCAGAGCTGGCCGAAAGATTGGCTTCCCAGCACCGAATAGCCGTTGGGCTAGACACTAGGGACGGCAAGGTAGCTACTCATGGCTGGACAGAAAGAAGCGATTCGGACGTTGTTGACCTCGCCGTTCACTTTGATGAAACCGGTGTTGAAGCCATCATCGTGACCGACATCTCACGAGACGGAATGCTGACCGGCCCTGATATTGATGGGTTGGATATTGTGTTGTCAGAAACCAAGCGGATTGAAGTGGTTGCCTCCGGTGGAGTATCCCAGCTACAGGATCTAAAGGAACTCGCATCGTTTGGTCTCTCTGTGCTGCGAATAGATGGTGACTGTGTTTTTCGCTACTTAGCTGGAGCAATCGTTGGCAAAGCGCTATATGAGGGCCGGTTCACAGTGTCTCAGGCAGTTGAGGCTCTAGCAGGTATTGAGCTGTACAAGGCTGATTGATGCGGGCGATTCGGGTCATTCCCTGTCTAGACGTAGATCAGGGCAGGGTCGTCAAGGGCGTCAACTTCGTCAATATTCGCGATGCTGGTGATCCGGTGGAGTTAGCCGAACGCTATGACGAACAAGGTGCCGATGAGCTTGTGTTCCTTGACATAACTGCGTCGTCGGATAGCCGTGACACCACGGTGGCGATGGCGCAAGCAGTGGCGTCTAAGGTGTTCATCCCCTTCACAATTGGCGGCGGCATTCGCAGCACCGATGATGCCCGCAAACTCTTGCGAGCCGGTGCCGACAAGGTCAGCATCAACACCGCAGCAGTGAAACGTCCCGAACTTGTCACACAAATCAGCACAGAGTTTGGTGCACAATGCTGCGTAGTAGCCATCGACGCCCGCCGAACAGCAGAAGAGTTTGAGGTCTGCACCCACGGCGGACGCACCCGAACAGGCATCGACGCCATCACCTGGGCTCAAGAAGCACAACGACTCGGTGCCGGTGAAATTCTCTTGACCTCAATGGATCGTGACGGCACCAAAGACGGTTTTGACATTGAGTTAACCGCAGCCGTCACCGAAGCAACACAGATTCCAATCATTGCTAGTGGGGGAGTAGGCACGCTCGATCATCTTGTCGAAGGCGTCACTAATGGTGGTGCTGACGCCGTGCTCGCCGCGAGCATCTTCCACTACGGCGAACACACAGTTGCTGAAGCAAAAGAAGTCCTAACAGCAGCGGGAATACAAGTACGCCCAGCGTGAGCTGGACTGGCAAGCAAGACCACTAAAGGGGTAATGTGGAGTTGAGCCACTGACGTGCCTCAACTATTCCTAATCACTTCTGATGACACTTACTGACACCTACCAGCTGACGTCGCGCTACACCGACGATCACGGCAAGGTCTTCATGACCGGCCTACAAGCCCTAGCCCGTCTACCTATCGAGCAGCTTCGAGCCGACCGACGAGCCGGCATGAATACTGCTGCTTTCGCGAGCGGTTATCCAGGCTCCCCAGTCGGCGGATACGACAGCGAATTTGAACGTGCCCGCAAACAAGCACACGAGCTGCCAATAGTTCACGCTCCAGCGGTTAACGAAGAACAAGCAGCCACCGCAATAATGGGCTCACAACTTGCCTGCACCAGAGACGACGCTCGCTACGACGGCGTGCTGGGTATCTGGTATGGCAAAGGCCCAGGCGTGGATCGAGCCAGCGACGCCTTACGCCACGCCGTGTTCGCCGGTACCGACCCCAACGGCGGCGCGGTCGCAATAGCCGGCGACGACCCGGCAGCAAAAAGCTCAACCATCCCGTCGTCGTCGGCAGGAACCATGTCTGACATGCACATTCCCGTGCTGTACCCAGGCACTCCCAGCGAAGCTCTCGACCTAGGCCGCCACGCCGTTTATCTGTCACGCACAACGGGACTATGGGCAAGCCTCAAGATCGTCGCCGACGTCGCCGACGGCTCCGGCACTGTTGACCTCAACCCAGGGCGCATCGACCCGGTCATCCCCACAATCGACGGTGCCCCTTACGTCCACGCACCCAGCGGAATGCTGCTGACACCACGCACTGTCGACATAGAACGCGAGATATACGAAGTGCGCTACCAGCTGGCAATGGACTACGCCTCACAAAACAACCTCAATCAGATCACGGTCAACGCCGCTGATGCTTGGATCGGAATCGTCGCCTCAGGCATCACCTATCAAGAACTGCGAGAGGCACTGCGCCGTCTCGGCCTCAAAGACGACCATGACATCGCCAACGCCGGCATCCGCCTAATGCGCATGCACATGCCAATCCCGTTTAGCGCCACCAAAGCTCGAGTTTTCGCAGCCGGACTCGAAGAAGTCTTCGTCGTCGAAGAAAAACACCCCAGCATTGAATCACTGCTCAAAGATGCCCTCTACAACGAAGACCCCCGCCCCAGAGTCGTCGGCAAATACGACGAACACGACGACATGCTCCTCGCAGGCCACGGCGCACTAAGCGCCGATGACCTAGTGGAACCTCTACGACGACGACTAGGCGACCGTGTCGGGCACCTACTCAAACCGGCACAACCAGAACGTGAGTTGATACCAGTGCTCACCAAACCACTGCCGGTAACCAGAACCCCGTACTTCTGCTCCGGCTGCCCGCACAACCGCTCAACCCAAGCACCCGAAGGAACCCTCGTGGGGGCCGGTATCGGCTGTCACACCATGACATTGCTCATGTTCACCGAAGACTTCGGCGACATCATGGGACTGACCTGCATGGGTCAAGAAGGAACCCAGTGGGTCGGCATGGCACCCTTCGTGTCAACCCGTCATCTGATCCAAAACCTCGGCGACGGCACCTATTTCCACAGCGGACAACTAGCCATCGCTGGTGCTGTCGCAGCCGGTGTTGACATCACATACAAGCTCCTATGGAACCGCACGGTAGCGATGACCGGCGGACAAGACCCACGCGGCGTTCAATCTGTCCCCGATGTCGTCAAGGCTCTTCTAGCTCAAGGTGTGTCAAAAGTCCTAGTAACCACCGATGACGTCGCCCGTTATCGCCGTGACCCGGACTATGCCTTGCCTGCAGGTGTTGAGGTCTGGCCACGCCAAGACCTGCTCAAGGCACAAGAAGCTCTCGCTCAAATCTCCGGCGTGACCGTGCTAATCCACGACCAGCAATGCGCCGCCGAAGCCCGTCGCGGACGCAAACGTGGCACCGTCGCTACGCCCCGCACTCGAGTCGTTATCAACGACCGAATATGTGAAGGCTGCGGCGATTGCGTGCGCATCAGCAACTGTCTGTCTGTGCAGCCGCACGAGACCCCGTACGGGCGCAAAACCCGAATTGACCAGACCTCTTGCAACCTTGACTTCTCGTGCCTCGAAGGTGACTGCCCATCTTTTATGACGGTCAAAATGCCAGGGCGACTACGCACGACCTGGCGCAAGCTCTTCGGCGGCGGTGCTGCCCGCAAGGCCAGACGCCCAACAGCACCTACAGAGCTGCCCGATCCCATGCCCATCGTCCCGACCGATGAGCTATCGATACGCATCACCGGCATCGGTGGAACCGGCGTCGTCACCGTCAATCAAGTGATCGGTACCGCAGCCATGTTTGACGGCTATGAAGTCCGTGGGCTTGACCAGATCGGCTTATCCCAAAAGGCCGGGCCGGTGGTCAGCGACCTACGCCTCACCCGCACCCCGGACGCCCGCAGCAACCGTATCGGCAGCAACCAAGCCGACTGTCTGCTGGTTTTCGATCAGCTAGTTGCTGCGTCAGATGCGGTCATGTCAACGGCCAATGCGCAGCAAACCGTGGCAGTCGGCTCGACTTCTCCGACTCCGCCCGGGGCAATTGTCGCCGATCCCGTTCGTGATGCTCCCAGCGCCGAAGGGCTCGCTCAACGCCTCGCAACCGTGACCCGATCCGAGCACAACCACTGGGTCGATGCCCAGGAGATGACCTCCGCCCTGTTCGGCGACTCGGTATGCGCGAACATTTTTGTGGTGGGCATGGCGGTTCAAGC
>JAAXHB010000045.1:32501-33068 GCA_012271125.1 Actinomycetota bacterium
CCCGCCGCTGTGGAGCATGCCATCGAGCTCAATGGGGTAGCAGTTGAGCGCAACATTGAGGCGTTCCGCTGGGGTCGCACGCTCATCGCCAAACCAAGAGCCATCAAGTCAGCCATCGGCACAAAAAAGCAACCCAAAACCCGTGAACTTGACGCCGCTCTTTCAGAACGCATTACCAAATTGTCGGCGACAGATGATGTGACCCAAGAAGATTTAACCCGGTTCGTATCTGAGCTCTGTGCGTTCCAGTCGTCACGTTTGGCGCATAAGTATCTGGACCTAGTCGAAACAGTCGCAGCAGCAGATGTGAATAACGACGACGGCATGAACGACGACGGCGGCATGAACGGCGACGACATGAGCAACGACGACACCGCCAACGCTGCCAGCAGCCTTACCCGAGCCGTGGCGGAGAACTACTTCAAACTTCTCGCCTACAAAGACGAATACGAGGTCGCACGCCTAATGCTTGACCCGATAGCCACAGAAGCAGCCCGCGATCTGGCATCACGCACCGGCGGACGTCTGGCATGGAAACTGCACCCGCCAATACTGCGAGCCCTCGGC
>JAAXHB010000328.1 GCA_012271125.1 Actinomycetota bacterium
GCTCGAAATCCTCGGGGGATAGTTCTTGTAGATCAGATGGGCGCGCGAGGTTGTGTCCGATTAGGTCTATGCCTTCAAAGCCTTGCCAGTTTATGGCAGCACCTATGAGAGCGTTAACGGGTGTCGCAATGTTGTCGGAAGAGTCACTAGATGGTGTCAAGTCTTTGATGGCGAGTAGTTGGCAGTCTTCTAGGGCTTCTAGGGTGACGTCTACACGCAGTTTGAATCGCTCTAGGCGTTCTAGCAGTGTCGCAGCGAAGCCATGGTCTATGTCGATGAGGTAACCGTCGTCGGTTTTGGTGATGCGAAACCAGGCGGTGACCTTGCCTTTGGGTTCCAACACCAATGACATGGCCGATTGGTTGACAGCTGGTGTCCCTACCGCGAGGGTGTTGATGTCTTGTGAGAGCTGACCTTGAAGAAATGATTGTGCATCTGCGCCTGTAACACGTACCACATCACGGGGAATAACGATTCCAGTAGGTTGAATAGACGTCATTGGCTTATTGGCGTCATCGGCTTATTGGGCGTTGGACATTTGGCGAGCTGGGCCGACCGTTGCCAGCAAGGCGCGTGCCTTGTGGATGCACTCGGCGTATTCCTCTAGCGGATCGGAGTCAGCGACGATGCCGGCACCGGCTTGGATTGATGCTCGTCCGTTGGTGACGAGCATTGTGCGAATCGTTATGGCAGTGTCGATGTTGCCGGTGAAGTCGAGGTAGCCGACGACGCCGGCATAAGGGCCGCGTTTGGTGGGCTCAAGGTCGTCGATAATTTCCATGGCACGCACTTTCGGGGCGCCAGAGACGGTTCCGGCAGGCAGTGTGGCTCGCAGCACATCCACGGGTGTTGCTTCGCTGCGCAGGGTGCCTGAAACTTGTGAGGTCATGTGCATGACATGGCTGTAGCGCTCCAGGGTCATCATCTCGTCTTGGGTTAGTGAGCCATATTCGACGACCCGGCCGACGTCGTTGCGTGCGAGATCAACGAGCATTACGTGTTCGGCGATTTCTTTGGGGTGCTCTAGCAGCTCGGCGGCGAGGCGCTTGTCTTCGTCTTCGTTGGCGCCGCGGCGACGAGTGCCGGCAATGGGACGGCTGATTACTTGCCCGTCTAGGAGTTTGACCATTGGTTCGGGTGAGCCGCCGACTAGTTCTAAGCCTTCTTGGCGCATGAAGTACATGTAGGGCGATGGGTTGAGCTGGCGCAGCACTCGGTAGACGTCAAAGGCGTCTGCGCCGAGGTCGAAACTGAAGCGTTGCGAGAGCACTACTTGGAAGATGTCGCCGGCGAAGATGTGTTCGCGGGCGGCTTCGACGGCTTGACAGTAAAGGTCTCGGCTCATAGTGGATTCGACGTCGCTCAAGTCGAGTTCGGCACAGACAGCTTGGAGGATGTCGTCGTTGTCGTTGTCGTTGTCGTCATAGTCATTGTCGGCGTTGTCATTGCCGTCGTTGTTGGGGGCAGATGCTGTTTGGTTGTTAGCAGCGGGAGTATTGGTGGTCGTTGGCGGAGGGACTAGGGGTTCGGTGCTGGGGTTGGCACCGTCTTGGGCGATTTGGTCGACTCTTGCTATGGCGTCGTCGTAGAGCTGGTCTAGTTCGTCGTCGCTTTGTACGCTCCTGACGATGACGTTTGAGATCAGGGTGGCTTTTTGTTCCCAATGGTCGTAGACGGCTAGGTCGCCGATTATGGACATGACCGCGTCGGGCAAGCCTGCGTCGTCAGTTGGCGTATTGGGTAGGCGTTCAACCTCGCGCACAATGTCATAACCCAGATAGCCAACCAAGCCGCCGTGTAGCGGCGGTAGAGCGTCAATTGCTGGAGCGTTGAGCTGGGAAATGACAGCGTCCATTGCTGCGAGCATTCCCTGATCGGTGGGAATGTCTAGGT
>JAAXHB010000329.1 GCA_012271125.1 Actinomycetota bacterium
TCGGCGGGCGAATCATGCCCGAAGCCGAAGGCCCTAAATATCTGAACTCATCATCTCGAGCCATTATCTACGACAAAAGCAAAATCTTGTACGGCTTGAACCTTCACCGTGCCAGCATCGTCAACGCCGGCGAGGTAGTGGTATGTGAGGGTTACACCGACGTGATCGGCTGCGCAGCAGCAGGCGTCACCAACGCCGTAGCAACGTGCGGAACGGCGCTCACCGAAGAACATGTCAAACTCCTCAAGCGCTTCTCGGTTGCAACCTTCATCTTGGCATTCGATGCCGACACCGCCGGCGGTGCCGCCGCCGAGCGCATCTACGAATGGGAAGACCGCTACGACGTCGTCTTCAAGGTTGCCGACTTTCCCGCGGGCAGCGATCCGGGCAACCTCGCCCAAAACGCCCCGCAAACCCTCAAAGACAGCGTGGCTAACGCGATGCCCATGCTTGCCTTTCGCATTGACCGTGCCTTAAGCAAACACGACCTGGGCACACCCGAAGGCTCAGGTCGAGCCGCCAAAGCCGTGGCACACATCATCGCCGAGCACCCCAACGAGATGGTCCGAGATGGTTACATAATGTCCGCAGCAGATCGTTGCCATGTCGACAACACCAAACTGCGCCAGGCAGTAGTTGACGCCAAAAAATCCACCAGTCAGGGCAAAAGCAACTATGTTGAAAATGCTCCAGAAGACTTCTATGACAACTACGACTACAACGACGCCGGCGACAACAATGATGGCTTCTCCAGTGACAACAGGGACAAGCCATCAGATGCAGCGCAAGCCGCATCACGGGAGCTGACATCTGAAGACGAGGCACTGCGCCTCGTCATTCATCATCGTGACAAGGTGCAAAGCTGGCTGCACCCCACACTGTTTGAAGACCCGCTACGCCGCGAGGCATACGAAGCCCTAGTCGGTGCCGAGTCAATTTTGGACGCCAACGAACAAGCGTCCTTAGAAGCCGGCGCACTAATCAACCGACTAGCAGTTGACCCTGGCTCCACCGACATTGACGACGTGCTCGCCGGACGCGCGCTCGCTGGTGTAACCCGAGCCACCAACCTCCTACGCCGAGCACTGCGCCAAGCAACCGACGACGACCTCAAGTCACGACTATCAGCCAACATCAGCTGGCTGCAGCTCCAACCTGAGCTACTGCGAGACAGCTTGACCCGAAGCGAAGTCTTATCGATAGTGCTGCCTTGGCTTGTGGAGTTCGGAACCCGAGCCGAGGCAAACCCAGAAGGCGACCTCTTACCAGACATCTAAATTACCAGACATCTAAACGCCCGCCCATTCCAGCTACCGACCCGCCAAACCCTGTCCACAGGTGAGCGAGGTTGGCCTGTATCGTTACAGGGCCGTCCGAGGTAGCTCAACTGGCAGAGCAAGCGGCTGTTAACCGCTAGGTTGTG
>JAAXHB010000046.1 GCA_012271125.1 Actinomycetota bacterium
TTTCTAAAAATGCTTCTTTTTTAATAATTAGATCTTCATCTACTTCACTTTCTAAATTTATATCATTAAGAGTATAATATATTAAATCAATGGAAAAAGCACCATTTTCTATTCTATCTTTTAATTCTTTTAATCTTTCTTCATATTTATTTTTATCTAAATCAAAATAATGTTTAGTTAAATGATTTTCTTTTTGTGTTTCTGTATAGTTACGAGATCTAAAATCATATAAAATAAGATTATGTTGAAATTTTTCTTGTTCTATTTTCATTTCTTCAAAATTAGTAATTATGTAGTCATTATGCAAAAAATCATATACTTCTTTTAATACTTCTTTTCCAAGTCTTTCAACATCTTTTTTTCTAATAATAACAGCTGCCATTTTGTATTATTGCTTATATTAATCCAACCCTTTATGAAAAATCCAGTAACATATTCCAGTTAGATAACCAAGTACTTCACTATTTACTGGAGAATCAAATGCGTATACACATCCTCGTCCAAGTTTGTAATGTTTATAGAAAGATTTAAAAGCTCTGTAAAACATTAAATGATTATTTAGAATACTGTTCCTAGATTTAATAGATCTATTTTCTAGTTTATAAATTATTGTTTCTATTTCTATAAATTTCTTAAAAGTATTTTCATATAAGAATCTATATATTAGTGATGTCTTTATAACATTTTCGGAGTAAGGTAGATGTTTGAGAGTAGGGTAGTAAAAGTTAACATAATGAACTATAGTGTTTATCATTTTATTACTAAATATATTAACTTTAATTTGAGATTTAAAAATTTAATAATAAGTAATTAAAAATGCGTATAGAAATTAATCCTAGATCGTTGTTAAATTTAGAGCATATTTGTCAGGTGTTATACAAACTTCATCCAAGAGTTTTAGATTACTTAGTTGAAATGGAAAGAAATTGGGGTGGTATACTTGGAGAATTAAACCTTAACAATCCATCAGAAAAAGAAAGAGAATTTTTAGCTAATTATTATAAAGTCCAAGATTACTCAGTAGAGGAAGAGATTGAGGAAGAGATTGGGGAAGAGGAGATAAAAGAAAATGTAAATGGATTTATTTTTAATGAGTTAAGAAAATATATTCAATTAGATACAGATGAATATATTCCTATAAAAATTTATGTAGAAGATCATGTAATTGGGAGAAAAGTAAAAGAATTGGTTGAAGCACTTGAGAAAACTAGAGCTCCAGAACAGTTTTATT
>JAAXHB010000330.1 GCA_012271125.1 Actinomycetota bacterium
TCAAGCCTGATAAAGGCCAACTCGCCTAATCGTGCACGTCTATCAACAAAGTGGTTCGAAGCGGAGGCCGGAGTCGGCGAGGCGAGAGAGAATCATGTCGACGGCTTTGACGGTTTCGCGTCGGTCGCCGCCCCCGTCATGTAGTAGCACAACCGCCCCCGGCCTAGCCCGCTGCACCACATGGTCGGCAATGACTTGAGCGGATTTGCCGTCCCAGTCTTTGGGGTCAACGTTCCACATGGTGATGCGCAGACCATGCTCAGCTCCCCAGCGGTAAACGTCTTCGTCATATCCGGCATAAGGCGGACGCAGACAAGCCGTGGCATGCTCGCCTAGCAAATCGTTGGCACGCCCGACAACGTCGTCAAATTTCTCCTTGCTAAGAAACCGCAGGTCTTCATGGTTCCAGGCATGGTTGCCAAGAGTGTGACCTTCGTCGGTGATGCGACCCATGATCGCTGGATAGGAGCTGATGAAGATTCCCTGCACAAAGAAGGTGGCTCGAGCATCATGTTTGGCGAGCACGTCCAATATCTGTGGCGTGGCATACGGGTTCGGCCCATCATCAAATGTCAGATACATGACATTCGCGCTCAAGGCATGCGGAGTGTGTAGCGGTGCCGGAAACGTATAAGGCGGCAGCGTGTCAAGGTTCACCTCAACGACGTCAAGCACAACTTCGGCACTGGCACCGCCGTTGATGTCATAAGACGAAACCATGGCACCGTCGCCGATCACATAGGACGCAACCAAGCCGCTGTCATCACTGTCGACATCGTCCTGCTCGTCAGCCTGTTCTGTGGTAACTAGCTCTGGTTCGGAAACTTCCGTATCCAACGACGACGGCGACCCGCCGCTAAATGCCGCCCCAGCCGCATCGCCGGCACATCCCGCCGACAACAGAGCGAGCAGCGCCCACGCCCAGGTTCTCACCAGTTAGCGGCGATGTATTGAGTTTCGCAGAACTCATAGATGCCCTCGCTCGCACCCTCACGACCCAGCCCGGACTGTTTCATTCCACCAAATGGCGCTGCCGGATCAGATACTGCGCCACGGTTGATGCCGATCATTCCAGCCTGAATACGTTCTGCAATGCTGAGCCCTCGTGCCAAGTCCGATGTGTAGACATAGCCGATTAAGCCCATTTCTGTGTCGTTGGCAGCCTGAATCATCGTGTCGGTGTCGTCAAAAGAGATCACAGGTGCTACAGGTCCGAAAATTTCCTCACATGTGATGGCAGCATCGGACTTCACACCTGCTAACACTGTCGGCTCATAGAAGAACCCAGTCCCGCCCGGTGAAGCTCCACCGGTCACAATCTTTGCCCCTTCGGCAACCGCTGAGCTGACTAGCCCGCCGATGTTGTCGATGGCACTCTGGTTGATCATCGGCCCACAGGTCACGACTGGATCAAACCCGTTTCCGACCTTGACCGCAGCCATCGCAGCGCCGAGCCGTTCAACGAATTCATCATGAATGCTCGACTCAACAAAGAATCGGTTAGCGGCGGTGCAGGTCTGTGCCGAGTGGCGCATTTTGGCGATCATCGCCCCTTCTACGGCAGCGTCTAGGTCAGCGTCGCCAAACACAACAAATGGTGCATTGCCGCCAAGTTCCATTACCACCTTGAGCACCCGATCAGCACTAGTTCGCAGCAGGTGCCGTCCCACTTCGGTTGATCCTGTGAACGACACCATCCGCACCGCACGATGCGACACCGCCGCATCAAACCATTCGCCCGATGACATCGTCGGCACGATGTTGATAACACCTTCGGGCACGCCGGCTTCGGTCAGCAGTTCCCCGATTCGCAACGCTGTCAGCGGCGTCTCGCGTGGTGGTTTGATCACCACGGCGTTGCCTGCCCCAAGTGCCGGCGCGAGCTTGCGGGTAATCATCGCCGCCGGGAAGTTCCATGGAGTGATCATCACCACCACACCAACGGGTGGATGATGAACGAGAATCTTGTTGGCACCCGATGGTGCTGTGCCAATAGTGCCGTTGATGCGCACGGTTTCTTCAGCGTTCCAGCGAAAGAACTCCGCTGCGTATGTGATTTCACCGAGAGCGTCTGCTCGTGGCTTGCCGTGTTCGGCTGTGATGAGGTTTGCTAGCGCATCGGCATGGTCGGTGAGTGCCTGAAAGCAGTTGCGCAGGATTTCTGAACGCGTCCGAGGTGGCGTTGCCGCCCAGGTGGCTTGGGCTTTGTCTGCTGCTTCACAGGCAGCGATTGCGTCAGCCGACGTGCCAGCAGCGATTTCGGCGATCTGTTCTTCGGTAGCTGGATCGATTACCGCGATGCGTTCGCCGCTTGAGCCGTCAACCCATTTGCCACCGATGAAGAGCTGCTTTGGAATATCTGCAATATCAAAGCCTGCAGCTGTGCTCATCGCTACTAGTTTCGCAGGTTGCGACCCTAGAACAAGGCTCAACCACAACTAAGTTTCTAGGCAATGTAAGACTTTTGGGTAAGACATTTGCTGCTGCCATCAAATAGGAGATTTCCATGCCAACCGAACACACAGCCATAGTGAGTGAAACCATCGGTGGCCCAGAGGTTTTAGCTGCTGTAACGGTTACCACACGCCCGCCCGCCGCTGGCGAAATCACTGTCGCTATAGAGGCAGCCGGGGTCAACTACATCGACACTTATCACCGCAACGGGCTCTACCCGCTGGACTTGCCAGCAACGTTAGGAATGGAAGGTGCCGGCGTTGTCGTCGACGTGGGCGACAGCACTAACCAAGTTTCTGTTGGTGACAGAGTGGCGTGGGGTTTTGGTCTGGGTTCTTACGCCGAGCGCATCACTTTAAACGCCAGTCAAGTCGTCCCTATCCCCGATGGAATCACGACGACGACTGCTGCCGCGGTGATGTTGCAGGGCATGACCGCCCACTACTTGGCAAC
>JAAXHB010000331.1:0-305 GCA_012271125.1 Actinomycetota bacterium
CTCCAGGCGCCGCCTTGCCACAAAGACACTGGCATTTTCAGTTGGCTGACCTTGCTCCAGATGTCGTCGAATCCAGGAGCGGTGTTGGCCTTGTCCGTGTTATTTTTGGATTGCCAGTCTCGGATTGGGTCATAGTTCCAAGCCCAGGTTCCGTCGGGACGCTCATGGGCGTTATGCAAGACGCCGCGACGCAAGGAGGTGTGGCTGCGGGTGGGGTGGTGTTCTATGGTGCGGTTCAGGATTTCATCAAAGCTGGCGAAGGATTCGGGGCCGTCGAGGAAGTTGATAATGGGTTCGGCTTTGGC
>JAAXHB010000331.1:450-2161 GCA_012271125.1 Actinomycetota bacterium
GACGGTGATCGGAGTAGCCATGACCGGGGAGGTCGACAGCGACTAGAGAGACGTCTAGGGCTAGGGCGACAGTGTCCCATGTGTGGGCGTTTTGGCCGCCGCCATGAATAAGAACTAACTCTGGTGCGGCACCCCATAGAAGGGCTGAGAGGTGTAGTCCGCTGGGGAGCTCTACGTATTCGCGGCGGACTTTTGGAGGGGTGAAGTCAAGGTTGTATTCGGCAGCGTTTTCATGAAGCATTGCGAACTCGTCATAGGCGGGAGTGCGCATACGAACAGAGGGGGGTTGTGGGATGGGGTTTACGTTTGGTTATGTGCCTTAGATGACTTGGCGCTTATGGGGAAGGACTCCATCAATGTCACTATTCCGGGCCAGCCTTCTAGGGCTTTAAGGTTTTTCTCTAGGTAGAAGAAAATCCAACTCAAAATGATCATGTTGCCGACCCAGTTGATGCCACCGTGGCTTAACACATACCAGTTGACGCTGAATTGGTTGTAGCGGAATATGTCAAAAAAAGTAATTGTTACGACATATGCCAAAAACACCCATGTAGCGGTGTTGAAAACACGTTTGAATCTGGGGTTTTGAAGTAAAACTTCAGGGAACTCAACTACACGCTTCACAAGCCATAATGCGAGTGGTCGGTCGATAAGTATTGATATTGCGAACCATGCGGCGAATATGAGTTTCAACACGATTAGAAAGCCAAAATAAGCTGCCTCGCCGCTGATCCCAACCTTGATTATTTCAAATGTTACGACAATGGTTGTGATGGCGCGAAGAACGTAGTAACCCAACAAGGCGGGGAGCCAAACTCCGAGTATTGAGCCCTTTTTGTGGCGAATGTAAAGCGATTTGAGTATCCAGATGCTTATCCCAAACATTGCCGCCACAATGTTGTAACGCTGTTCAATTGTTGTGTCGAAAATGGAGCTTGCAATCGTGCCAAAGCGGTTGTATAGGAACAAGAAGATTGCGATGGCGATTAGTGAGTCGATGCGAGATGACCATGTGCCTAAGCCGGCGGCACGCCATTGGGTTGTGTGGGCTGGTGCTGGGCGCTCGGTAGGGGTGTCCACTGGCGAGTGGTTCGCGGCGTCTAGTCGACTGAGATTTGTGCCATCAGCGAGGTGCGTTCCTCGTCGAATGTGTCTAGGTCGACTAGTCCTTCTTCATAGCGCTGGTGTAGGTCTTCGACTTTTGCCATGATCTGGTCGTTGGTGAGGGTGCTGCCGCTGCTGTTGTCGTCGTCGTTGTTGTTGTTGGCGCTGCTGTGCCCGTCGGCGGTGCCCGCTGCGTCGCCGGCGGCGTCGTTGTCGTTATTGACATCGGTTGCGTCGCCGATGTTGTCGTCAATACCAGACACAAAGTCGGGGTCGTCCATACTCAGAGGGGCGAAATCGTCACGCCCGAGGCGCTTCAGTCGTTTAGCTTCGGCTCTTGCCTTTTTTGCCATGTCGCGTTGGCGTTTTGCAAAACTTGATCGTCCACTAGCCATGATGCCTCCAGATGTTTGCGCTTTGGTTGCTTGCGCTCAAGGGTTCGGTGAAGTCTAGGAGGGCTACCAGTCTTGGGCACTGAGTTCGGCTGTGGCGGTTGCCATTCCGCCGCCGACTGCGATGACTGCGCCGGTGATGTAGCTGGCGGCGCGGGAGGCGAGGTAGATGGCGGTGCCGGCCATGTCGTCGGGGTGGCCGATGCGTCCGAGGG
>JAAXHB010000332.1 GCA_012271125.1 Actinomycetota bacterium
TGACGCACGCATGGCTTCATCGTAATAACGGCTGCGTTTAGCCTTGCCTGCGTGACAGCAACTGACGTGACAGGGACTGGCGTGACAGCAACTGATATGACGGCGGCTGGCGTAACGGCGGTGGAGCGGTTGTATGCGATTGTCGAGCAGGGGCTGTGTATCGGCTGTGGGATATGTCAGTCGGTGGCGGGAGCTGACTCTGTTGCCGTTGTCAAGACCGAAAGCGGGTATCAGCAGCCTGTAGTCGTCGGCGAACTCAGCCATGAAACCGTTGACACCATCTATGACGTATGCCCGGGCACACGAGTTGACGGATTGCCGGAGAGACTCATTGCCGGCGATACCAGCGTTGACAAGGTGTGGGGGCCGTGGCGGCGCATGACCCGTGCCTGGGCGAGCGACCCTGACGTTCGTCATGAAGGGTCAACAGGCGGGGTGCTCACTGCTCTAGCGCAGTATCTGCTCCACAGCGAGAGGGTGGATTTTGTGTTGCACGTGAAGGCGTCTACAACAGAGCCGACATTTGGCGAGTCGACGCTGAGCTTTACCCAAGCCGATGTGCTGGAAGCTGCGGGGTCTCGATATGGACCCACTCCCCCGCTGCTGGACATCAACGCTGTGCTGGATCGAGGTCAGCCGTTTGCGTTTGTTGGCAAGCCGTGCGATCTGAATGCGCTTCGGAACTGGGCACGACATGACAGCCGGGTCGATGAGCTGGTGCGCTACTGGCTCACGATGGTCTGTGGCGGCTACGGCACCCCCGATTTCACTGCCAAGTTCCTGAATCGTATGGGCGTTGACCCAGCCGAGCTGACCGGATTTCGGTACCGCGGCAGGGGGTGTCCGGGTCCAACCACCGCAACCACCGCAGATGGCAGCGTTGACGCTCACTATTTGGACTATTGGGGTGACGACGCCAGCATGTGGACGTTGCCGTGGCGTTGCAAAATCTGCCCTGACGGGATTGGTGAAAGCGCTGACATTGCTGCTGCGGACTCATGGCCAGGGGGTTCTCCCACTCGAGAAGGCAGCGAAACCGATTTAGGAGTGAACGCTGTTATTGCTCGAACCATTGCTGGGCAAGAGCTGCTAGAGGCAGCTGTTGGCGACGGTTTCATAACTGTTGAACACGACATCACGCCCGACGACATGAACGATTACCAGCCTCATCAGGTGCGTAAGAAGTATGCGGTAGCACCGAGGTTGGCTGGTATAGCTGCCGAGGGGAGGATTAAGCCGAAGGTGACTGGTCTGCGGGTTGATGAGTTGGCGGCTGAGGTGCCGGTGGAGGTGAACGAGCAACAGATAGCAGGAGCGCGTGAACGGATACGTATAGGCAAGGCAACACTGCCGACCCCGGTAGCTAGTGGGGCAGACAAGTGTCATACCCCTGTGTAATAGTTTGCGAAATTAAATCTTTGACCAGGCGGCGACTATTCGCTCCCAGCAGTCTTGAAGCGACAAGGGCAGAACTCGGACATCTGAGACGGTTGTCATGAAGTTGGTGTCGGCGCACCAGCGTGGCACTACATGAACATGAAGATGGTCGGGGACGCTTGGGCCTGCGCCTGAGCCAATGTTTGCACCGATGTTGACCCCATCTGGTGAAAAGGCTGCCTTGACAGCGACAACAGATCGATGAACTAAGTCCCAAAGTTCGGCTCGCTCTGCTGGGGTTAGGTCTTCGAGCTCACCGACGGGTCGGTTAGGAGCGACGAGTAGATGACCTGTTGAGTATGGGTAACGGTTGAGCACTACGAAACAGTTCTCGCCTCGGTGGATGATGTGAGTTTGGTCGGCGGGCATGTCTGAAGCGAGGATTGCCTCGAACAAGGTTTGGTCATTTTCAAGTTCAATGCCAGCGGTGCCGGCGGCTTCGGAGTCGCCGTTGGCGAGGGCTGAACGGTCGACTTCCATCGCGGTGACCCGCCAGCCTGCCCAGAGTCGATCAATCATTTAGCCGATCAATCATTTA
>JAAXHB010000333.1 GCA_012271125.1 Actinomycetota bacterium
CTCCGTTAGGTCCGGTATCGAAACTCCGCAAAGGTTCCTCATAAATTACCAGAGACGGGTGCCCCGTTGTTCGCCGTGCTATCACTGTGCTGCGCGCATCGATCCTACCTGTGACATCCCGGAAGGTGCTCAGGTATTTTTTTGAACAGCTCAGGTTTTCGCCTGTGCCAGTCCATCGCGGCCTGCAGGGGCGTCTGGCCTCCCAGCGCGGACTGCGGCAGCTCCTGGTTGTACAGCCATACGTACCGGCTCAGAGTCGCCTCCAGCTCCTCGCCGGACCGGAAGCGATGGCTTTGCAGCACATCCTCGACCCGGCCGTTGAATCTCTCGACCATTCCGTTCGTTTGCGGAGTTCTCGGCCGCGTGAGCCGGTGCTCGACCCCGAGCGCCTCGCAGAGCCGGTCGAATTCGTGGCGCCCCGACCGCGGCCGCCGCCGCTCGCCGAACAGGCGATCGGTGAATTCGCGGCCGTTGTCGGTCAGCACAGTGCGGATGCGGATCGGGCAGGCCTCCTCAAGCTCCCGGAGGAAGCGCCTTGCGTTCGCCGCGGCCTTCGATCCGAAAATCCGGACGAACACCCATCGGGTGGCCCGGTCGATCGCCACGAACAGGTAGCGCCGCTTCTTTTCATCAGCCATTTGAGGAAGATACTTCACATCTATGTGGATGTATCCGGGCTCGTACGTCTTGAACGTCCCGTGCTTCGGCTTCGGCTGCTTCGCCTTGAGCGCCCGCAGGCTGCCGACCCCGTGCCGGCGCAGGCACCGGTCCAGCCCGGAGCGGGAGACGGCCGGGTTCAGGAATTCCCGGACCACCGAAAGAAGATCGTCGAGCGGCACGAGCAGCGTCTTGCGCAGTTCCACCGCAACGGCTTCCTGAGCCGGAGTCATCACCGTCTGCAGCCGGTGCGGCGTATGGCTGCGGTCGTGCACCGAATCGCGGCCGCGCCATTTGAGCACGGTCTGCTCGGTCGTCCCGTACCGTTCGGCCAGGACCCAGGCGGGCTCGTCGCTGGCCTGGATCGCCGCCCTGGTCTTCGGCGTCGTGGTCGCCAGACTGTGAAGCCGGATCATCATGGCTGGAGCTCCTTCCGCATGCCTTCCAGAACCGATCTTGCCATGAAAAGGCCCATCCTGCAAGGCGACACATATTCATCCGGGATTAAACA
>JAAXHB010000334.1 GCA_012271125.1 Actinomycetota bacterium
TTGACGACGATTTCGCCGATCTCGTGTCCATCGGCTGTCACACGGATACGGGTTGGCACCGAATGAAGCGCACTATCAACTACGACGATTTCAACTATGTCGATTTCAGTGCTGACCTCAACACCAACTTCGCTGTCACGATCAACTTCACTGTCACCACTGCCACTCCCAACAAGTAACGCATCAGAGCCTGACGATTCCCCGGTTCCAACATCAATCTCAAGCCACTCACCAACGCTTCGATCAAAGCGACTAGTCCATGCCGTGTTTGGGTCGCCATCTAAAACCGACGACGGTCTGCTCGGCAGGTCACCCGCCAAATACCCTGACGAACTCATCTCAATACCTTGCGTCATTCCAATTAGGCGATCAATAAGCACAGGATCGGCTGATGAGGACAGGCGAGCAATACCAAAGACACCCACATTCAGCTCTGTCGGCAAAGCAACCACACGAGTCATTGAGCTCTCAGGATCAAACCTCCTTGGTTCTCTCGGATCAGAACGTTGCCGAGTTATGACGATGCTCAACTCCTCTGGGCTCAACTCCTCTGGGCTCAACTCCTCCGGGCTCAACCTCTCCCGGACCTCTGGATGCTCGTCTGTCCCAACGAAATCCAACCCAACGAAATCCAACCCAATGAAATCCGACCCAATGAAATCCAACATCGCGCGCGGTAAACGAATCACCTCTTGAGTTGGTCCAAGCCCTAGATCAACTTCGGCAAATCCGACTGGGGCAATCCTTGGATAAGTCGCTTGGCGTGGCACATTGGTCTCGGTTATCTCAATGTCAATAACCCCAACCAAACCGCCCGCGTTCAAGGAGATTTCCTGTCCCTCTCTTGTCCGTGACCGCTCATCTAACACCACACGAAACTTGGACTCCGTATCCGATGCCTCTTCACCAGTCCACACTGTGACCTCAACTTCGGTGATGTAGCGGTCAGCCTCAGTGGTGTGAACTTCAGAGCGATCCTGAGCTTGAACCAGCCGAATCGCTGTCACCGTAGAGGGCACAGCAAGCGTGAGCCGCAGACGTTCACCACGTGGTTCATCAAAAGCTCCCACAACCCAAGCCGTATCAAGCAACCCGTCAATCGCCAAGTACGGACGCTCGCCATTGATGAATGTCACCGGATTGCCGTAAGCAGTAGCTGTTGCCGCTACCGGACCGCGTTGTTCGCTCACAGTACGGAAATCATCTGCACCCCCGACTCCTGCTGCTTCCAAGCTTTTCTCAGAAAAATCAAACAAGCGTTGGTCGGTCGGGTCATCCCGTAACGGCATTTCACCGGCTTGTTCTATATGGCCTCGGTTCTCGCGCAAGGTGCCCCAACGTTGCGCACGCCGCTGATTGGTGTCGGTGACGATTAGATGCAAAGACGTGTCGGAAGCAAGCACAGTCTCAGTCAGTGTTTCATCCGTCAAAACATCTGCCGCATAAAAAATTGGCACATCAAGATCAAGCAACCCCGCGGCGTCAACCAGTCCGTCAGCGTCACCTGAAATCACTATGGCTTGATCAACGGGACGAGCTCGAATCAAGTCCAGCGGATACGCAACGGCATAACGCTCAACAGGTGCTGGGTGTTCAACATCGACAGCTCGAACGAGATGCATTTCATCGATGGAGTTGCGTTGCGGGCCAGCAATGTTTGGTGCTGGCGCTCCGTATGTGTCAGTCAATTCGAGGCCAGCAACAGTGTCTAGATACTGGCTCAGTTCCACCGGACGCGGCGTGTCAAAGCGTTCGAAACTTAGGTCAGCTCGATGTAATACGTCTTCCACCGACATGAGCTGAGCAGTGGTCGTCAACGCTTGAGGCTCCAGCGTGCCCTCCTGCAACCGTCGATCCACCGCGCCAAGCAACCCAGCCGATTGTGGCGACCCGAACGGCACAAGTTCTCGTGCCACATAGCCACGATCCATCAACCCCGGCGTGATCGGATCAACAGTGTTGCCCCAGCGATACGACGCAAAGTCGGTTCCGGGGATTTCCCAAACCCGCAAAGGCGTCTCAGCAGCATCCAGCTCAGCAGTTGCGGTTATCCAATATTGCGGCACATCCTCTTGACGTTGCAAATTGTCCTCAACCATCTGCAACCGCCAAATTGCTGGATTGTTCAACACAATCGCCGTCAGCAAAACCAGTCCAACAGCTGTTCCAAGCCGAGGCATACGGCTGACTACTGCCTTAACACCGCATCCCAAAAGCACCGCCAATGACAGCACCACGAGCGGACCCGCTCTAGGTGTGGAACGAAATGCCAATCCTAAATTGGTTTCGGTTAAGCGATGAAACAATCCCCCCAACCAAGATGGTGACTCGACCGGATGAGCTCCCACTGAGATAAGCGTCCCCACCACTAAAAGCAAAATGAAATAGCTGCGATGCCGCCAACGCACAAATGCCGCTGAGCCAATAGCAATCACCGACAGTCCAAAGCCCACAAACAAGAGCCATCCACCTTGGGTGTATGCGATGCTTGGTTCGATCCACTGACCGAATCGGTCGTGGCCATAAAAGAACCAGTAACCCAGTCCTCGAAGCACTTCGGGCGCGGTCGACGCCGACGCCACGACTTCGTAGGTTTCGGTGAAGTTGATCACCGGCAGGCTGTAACGCCCCTGTATCCAAAGCCCGATAATCCACCAAAGCGAAACCCCTATCACCAGCACACCAATCCGAGCAGCTGCGCTGAAGGCTTGAC